>JAYEHI010000275.1:0-23630 GCA_034659455.1 Campylobacterota bacterium
TGTATGTGAAAAGAGAGAACTTTTTCATAAAAGTTCTGAGCTCTACTCCAATCTATAAAGTTGTTGCTCTTTTTCAAAAACTCTCTCGCATGAAGTGGCAGAAAAAAGAAACTCTCTATAAGCGAGCCTAGAAGTATCATAACTACGACAATAGGCACAAGAATTAAAAAGAGAGCTATCTCTCCTTGCATCATAAACATAGGTAAAAACGCGGCAGCCGTTGTGATGGTAGCCAGAGTAACAGGAAGCATCATCTCTTGCACTCCAACAATGGAGGCCTCTTTTATCTCCATCCCTTCATCTATATGCCTCTGTATGTTCTCACTTACAACGATTGCATCATCCACCACTATACCGATAACTATCAGCGCACCGAGTAGAGAGATAATGTTTATCGAATACCCAAAATAGTAGATAAATAGAAGACCTATGATAAAAGAGAAAGGTATACCTATAGCAACTATGAATGCGATACGAAAGTTTATAAGTAGAAACATCGAAAAAAAGACGAGTATCAAACCAAATGTCATATTTGAAATAACTGTGTCCAAGCGCTTCTCTATTGGGACTGAACTATCTTGATAGAAGTCGAAAATAATCTCTTTATAGTTAGGTGAAATCTTTTGTATATAAGCTCTTAACTCTTTAGAGAGCTCTATGGAGTTTCCCTCTTCCCCTTTTGAGATAACTAAAGTTAGAGTTGGATTATTGTTGTAAGTTGCCATTGTTGAAGTTTGTGGATAAATTATCTCAACTTCTGCTATATCTGCGAGTTTTATATACTTGGAGTCTATGTTTAAAATACTCTCTTTCCACTCTAGTGCATCTGTTTTTCCATTTACCGTTGATATAAAAGCGAAGTTGCCCTTCTCCTCGATATTCCCTATGGGGAAGACATATGAGAGGTTTCTTATGGCATTTACAACGCTAGAGGGTTGTAGCCCATAAGCTATAATCTTCTCAGAGTTTACCTTTATGGAGACCTCTTGGTCCGAATCTCCACGAATGGAGATATCGCTAATGTTTTTAATTTTTGAGAGTTTAGACTTTATCTCTTGAGCCCTCAATGTAAGTTCTCCACGATTAAGTGTTTTTGAGGATACAGAGAGTTTTACAAGTGCTCTGTTTCTGTCCATAATAACAGCAGTAGGTTCTAACATATCTGATGGTAGATACTGTTTAGAGAGACTTACCGCATCTTTTACGTTATTCAATACATTGATTTTATTGGCGTTTTCATTGAGGGTGAGTATCATCGTGAATGCCCCAGGAGCAATAGTTGTCTCAGTTTTGTCTATGCCACTTATATTTGCTAGTGCATCTTCGATGTCTCGGACTGCCATCTTGTCCATGTTTGAGGCACTTGCCCCACTGTATGTCCCTCGAACACTCACTTTATCAAGTTCTACAGAAGGAAATATCTCCTTTGGAATGTTCATGTAAGCATTTACCCCAAGATAGAGTAAAAAAGCTAAAAGTGCATAATTGAGACGACTGTTATCTATAAAGTATTGTAAAAATTTAATCATTTTTGCTCTTTTTGCATTTGTATTTTTATTGTTTACATAGGCTTAACATTTTAGTATAATCTTGCTTCTAAAAAGGAAACACTATGAAAATCAATAAAACATTTATAACGAACACGTTTGCACTTCTCCTTATAGCACTCTCTTTTATCATCTCTGCACTCTGTGTAGAAGAGCTGCATCTCATACAAAATGCCCTTCTCTTTACAGGTCTTTTTGCGCTCTCAGGCGCACTTACAAATCAGTTAGCAATCCATATGCTCTTTGAGAAGGTACCCTTTCTTTATGGCTCGGGAGTTATCCCTTTGCGTTTTGAGGCTTTTAAAGAGTCCATTAAAAATCTCATGATGAGTGAGTTTTTCACAAAAGAGCAACTCGAGAGTTTCTTTGAAAATGAAGAGAAAAAAATCTCTTTAGAGCCTATTATAGAAGAGACAGATTTTACACCAGCATTTGATGCACTGAGTAAAACTGTTATGGAGTCTTCTTTTGGTGGCATGCTTGGCATGTTTGGTGGAGAGTCAGCACTCGATGGACTAAGAGAGCCTTTCTCTCTTAAGATGAAATCTGCCGTCATTAAAATAGTAAACTCCGAAACTTTTAATGCGACGATGAACAATCATCTTCAAAACTCCTCACTCAATGACGATATGTTAAGTTCCATAGAGTCCGTAATAGACTCGCGTTTAAACGAGCTAACACCACAACTTGTTAAAGAGATGATTCAAAAACTCATCAAAGATCATCTCAACTGGCTTGTTGTTTGGGGTGGTGTTTTTGGTGGACTTATTGGATTAGTAAGTTCATTACTTTTTTAGCCCTAATACAAGGGGTTTTGAAGCAAATTATATTTATATGTTTTATATTCCAATACAAATATTAAAATAATTTGCTATTATGAACTATTTTTTTCAAATATAACTTTATCTGTAAGCAACTTAAAATAATCCTTCGACCAAAACTCAAAACCACTCTTATCTTTAATAAATGGACTAACCTCATTAATGGCTCCATCGACATCTAGTTCTTGGATTCTCTTATACATTAGTGCTTTAAATAACTTTTCATCAAGTTTTACACTTTTTTCTAAGTCGCCACTTTCGTACATTCTCTCTTGTAAGTGTTCAAGATTTAAAGATGTGTTTCTTTTTACATACCATTCAAAATCATACCAGTCACGACCCTTTACCCTTAAGAGCCACTTTCTACATAGTACAGCATGCATTTTCCCTGCATATAAGTTTGGTAAAGTCATTGTTATAATGTTAAATGTTTTTGGAAGAAGCAAAGTTTTTGACTCAGTTTGAAACTTTAGTGGTGGGTTCACGTCTACTTCAAACTTAATTTTTAATTTTTTACCACTATGCACCCCATCTAAGATATTTCCTAAATCAGCAGCTTGAATTTTTAGTGTATGGATGGAAGTACCATTTTTTAAAAATGCAGAAGCTATATCACTGTCGAAGTCTTTTTTTACTTTTTTTGCTATATCTATCTTGATTCCTAATGCTTCAAACTCATCTACTATAGAGCTAAAATATCGCTCTATATCAAAGTCACTACTCTTTTGTAAAAGTGTAAAGTCCAAATCTTCTGAAAATCTTGGAAGACCATACAGTATTCGTAAAGCAGTTCCACCATAAAAAGCAGCTTTTTCAAAAAAACCACCATGATATAAGCCTAATAGTGCAATCTCTTGAAATACTTCTTTTAAAGCATTTATGAGATCTGCTTCATTACTTACCTCATAGTTTGATAACATCTGCTCAATTATATTCACACTATTTCCTCTAACACTTCAATTAAAAACTTTATTTTTTTAGATTTACTAATTTCAAAATATTTCATAAATATACCCACATCACAATCTTCAAGCTCATCTACATCTATTCTTAGATCATCAACTAGAAAGCTAATCATAGATTTTTTAGAAGTGATTTGAATATCTTTTGTATAGTAAACTTTATCACAGAGTGCTTTTTCTTTCATAGCTATTAAAAAATTGCCATTATTTGTTGACTCTATTGCTAATCCTATAGAAAATAACTCTTTTTTTACATGTCTAAAGCTAAAGGTTCCATTAGTAGTTTTAAATGATTTAGATATTTTTGTTGTAGCAGAAGTTACATCAAATACACTCTCTGGAATCAGTCCATAATAATAGAGTGCATAATCAAATGATATATAAGATGGGCTTAGCATTGTATTGGCAATAATTTCTTTTGATATGGGATTTTGAACAAAAGGAGATATATGTAGATATAAGCCTCTTTTTAGAGTCTCTATATGCCCTTTTCTCTTTAGCTTGTTTATCTTATCATTTATTCCAGTATAGCCATTATTTAAGATTATTGAAGATAGTGTAGCATGGTCTATAATATGAGTTTTGTATTGTTGTAAACTTTTTTCAATAGCTACATCCATAGTCTTCCTTTTGTTATAAAAAATGCCAAAGAAGCAATTTTCTATACAATTATAGTATTTTCAATCAATTATACTATATTTCTATATTTCACTACTTAATCGGATACAAGAGCACTAAAAAAAACAAACCTTATTCCTACCCTCTTCTTTCGCTTTGTAAAGCGCTTCGTCACACCTTTTAAACATAGAATCAAGTGTATCGTTTGCGATATATTGAGTAACGCCAAAACTTGCAGTTACTCCACCAGCCGTAGGATGTAAAAGCTTTTCAACGGATTGTCTAATATATTCAGCAGCCTGAATTGCTCCATCTTTGCTTGTTTGGGTGAATACCACTATAAACTCTTCACCACCCCATCTTGCATAGGTATCTGTTGTTCTTGTCTTTTCTCTTAAACAGTTTGCAAGTAAAACCAACACTTCATCACCCACTAGGTGTCCATAGGTATCATTAAATTTTTTAAAAAAATCTATATCTATCAGAGCTATGCTCATATCCCCACCATATCGATCCAATCTAGCTATTTCACTCTCTATAATATGATTAGATTTATTTCTATTATAAATTTGAGTCAGATTATCTTTATACGCCATATTACTTAAGTACTCTTCTCTCTCTTTATATATCTTAAAATCTTTATCATTTAGATTAAGCTCAATCATCCGCTTCAAGTCTTTGAACTCTTTAGGAGATATATTTATGTACTTTTCTAAAACAATGTCTACAATGCACTCATTTTCATTAAAAATGTAATAGTGTTCAAATAAAAACTCCAAGCTACTTTTAGTGTCATAAATATTTTGAATATATAGTTTTAAAATATTGTTTTTAACATAGATATCAACTTTAGAAGTTAATATAATCTCATGTAAAAAAGTTTTTATTTTGACTTGCGCAAATTTATCCAATACTGTATAAGAAATTATTTTATTTATAGCCAAATCTATTGATTCTTTTTGAATACTTCCGCTTACAAGGTAGTTTCTTTCAAATAAGAAAAGTTTTTTCTTTTTTTGATAGCTGTTTTTTACAATGGAAACTCTATTGTTCTCTCTATCTATATTTTTATACTTACTGTGATATGTTGTTTTAGTTGTAGCTAGCTTAGGCTTTTGATTATTTACTGTAACTGTTTGGATTTGACTTGCTTCGGTGTATTTGATTGAAAAATTACTCTTCTTTGCATTAGAAAACTTAAGAGCCACACATAAACTGTCATCACTATTTTTATATTGAGTAGCAAAAAACTTAACAAGAGTCTGTAAGTTTTTTGTTTTTTGAATAGTTGGTATCATATTGCTTACGCTATTAAAACTTATACCATCTGTTCCCACTATTAACAGATCTTCTTTTTTTATCTTGAGCATATTTATATCAATAGAACTAGGAATGTCGTAGCCAACAATACCATCTTGAGTATTAAGAGTGACTATATTTTTATCTCTAAAAATAAAACTTCTAATATTTCCTATTGAGCAATAATTAAGTAAAGGAATATTTTTATAAATTTGCGCTAAAAAAAGTGTCATTCCTGTCTCTTTAAGCAGGGGATTTGTATGGACTTTTTTCATTAACTCTTCTATGTTTTGTGTTTGATGCTCAGTTAAATAATCTTTAATCTTATTGGCTATTGCATACACTGTAGCAGAGCCATGCCCACCAATATCTCCAACTGCTAGCAAGTAATAGTCTTGAAGTTCAACATAAAGATAAAAATCTCCACACTCGTTTTTGGCACTATAAGGATCTACGTAAACGCTTAAGTCAATCATAATAATTCCTTCTCTATTTTTATGATTGTTCCTTTTGAACTCGTCTGTATGTCTATATCATCGGCTAATCTAAAAATAGTACCTAATCCCAAACCTAAAGTTCCTGAACTACTATATCCATCTTTGATAGCCTCGTTTAAGTTTGTTATACCACTGCCATTGTCTTCTGCTTCTATAAAAAGTTTTTTCTCTTTTTGTGTTATCTTTACTGTACCGCTTGGTGCATATTTGAAAATATTGTATATTATTTCAGATATTATGTTTTTACACTCCATAAGTAAAGTTTTATTTGAAATACGTTCACTTAAGTAAATTTGTACACTATTCAATAGACTATCCATTGATGATTTTTTAGTAATTCTTAATAACATCTAGGGCGCTCTGAACATCTAGGGCGGTATCAAACTTCACCTCATCTATAAAGTGAAAAATAACACAAGCACTCTCTACACTAAAACCACATATAATCGTTTTTATATTATTGAGTTTTAATATGCCTACAAGTTTTTCAATAGATTTTATTATTGGCGAAGTTATAACCTCAAAAGCATCCATATTAACAACCACTCCTGATATTTTTTCTTTTTTTATTATTTGCAAGACTTGGGCTCCAAATACATCTGAGGATATATCATCTGAACTAAGTGTAATTGTGCAAATATTGTCAGTAATGTGATAACTGCTCTGCATATTGACCATCTACTTTATATCAATGGTTTTCAGAGCGTCTTGCAGCGTTGAAGTTGTACTAATACCATCAAGATTTATCCCTAAATTGACAATGGTTTGAGCAACTTCCGGAGCGATTCCTGAGAGAATCGTCGTACATCCCATAAGTTTTGTCGCCTTAGTGATTTTTATAATATGAGCCGCAACTGCACTATCCACTATCAAGATTCCACCAATGTCTATAATTAAAGTTTTTGTCGTTCTCTCTTTTATAGAATATAAAATATTTTCCATCAATCTTTGTGATTTTACAGAATCCAACATGCCTATCAATGGTATAAGTGTTACGTCGTCGTTAATGTCTAAAATAGGGAGTTCCATTTGCGAGATTAACTGTGCTTGATGCTCCATAGTCGTAATGTCGGTAAAAACAACCACTTCTTCCTTATGATCAATATCTTTATCCACTAATCTATTTGCACTGACCTCAAAGATAATATTTTCACCATCTCTATTTTGTATGAAAGCCTTATGTGACATATCTGGTTCAGCTAGTAATAGTTCAGCCCAAGTAGTTCCATCTTCATATATCTTCTTCAAATATCTATTGTTTTCATCATTAATAAAATAATCGCAAATACAATCAGCTTTTTTCAGAAACTCCTCTAAAGAATCAATCTGAAAAAAATCTAAAAATGCTTGATTGGCATCTACGAGTTTTTTACCATTAGTTACAATGACGATATTGGGTTGTGCATCTAAAATTAGTCTTGTTTTTTTTAACTCTTGTTCAGCTTTTGTAACCATGTTTTTCCCTTATGTCTTAATATTATAAAAGATAATAGCATAAATTGAATAAAAATGTAGAAATTTTAAAAGTACCGAATCAGAGTGAACAACTATGAGTTTTTAGTGACTACCTCAATAGTTACATCGTCGCCTATCACAAGCGAGTCTCCAGCAACTATTTTAGCGCGTTTACGAAGCTCGACCTCTCCATTTCTTCTTACATAACCATCTGCCACAATCATCTTTGCCTGCGCTCCTGTATCCACTAAATCGAGTACTTTTATAAGTTTGAAAAGCTCTATATACTCATCTTGAAGTTCAAATTGCATCATTCTGATAAATTCCTAATTTTTTAATTATTAAAATAATACCCGTTTGAAGATGAAGAGGAGTTAACATTTAAGTTTTTTGCTTAAAAAGCTATTTATCTGATTTGCAAATAGCTCCGCATCTTTAGATGAAAAAGGCTTTGGACCTTTTGTTATCTCTCCACTCTCTCGTATCTTATCCATCAAGTTTCTCATTGCGAGATACTGTTTGATGTTATCTACACTATAAAGCTCCCCTCTATGGTCTATTGCGTGAGCATTTGCTGTTATGACTCTATCGGCGAGTGGTATGTCGGCAGTTATCACCAAGTCACCCTCTTCTAAAAGTTCAACTATCTTATCATCAGCTTCATCTGCTCCAGCGTCCACTACTAAGTAGGATACATTTTTACTTTTGCCTATGTTTATTTTTTTGTTTGCTACGACTATTGTCTCTATACTTAATCGTTCTATCTGTTTTAAAAGTATTGGTTTTAACAGGTTTGGAAAAGCGTCTCCATCGACATATATTTTAAACATTTATAAGCTCCAACTTCTCTTTTCTTGTAAGTTTTTTAATTGCGTATTCGCGCTTAGAAGCACTACTTCTGTCTTGGGACTTTTCACTATACACAAGAGTAACGGGGCGACGAAGCTTGGTGTATTTAGCTCCTTTATCCGAGTTGTTATGCTCATTGACTCTGCGTTGTATATCTGTGGTAATTCCCGTGTAGAGTGTTTCATCGCTACACTTGAGTATATAAATAAAATATGCCATATTAATCGAATTTTACTATAATATCCTCCATAAAGGATAAACTTTGGCATTCAATTTGGAAAATACTCTTGTTATAGGCATCTCAGCGACTGCACTATTTGATTTAAGCAGGGCAGATAAGCTCTACAAAGACGAATTTAAAAAGCATCCCGATACCGCTATAGAAATATATAGAGAGTTTATGCTCAAACATGAAGACGAGACGCTAGAACAAGGCATAGGATTTCCTCTTGTTAAAGCACTTTTAAATCTAAATCGTTACCAAAAAAAAGGAGAGCCGCCTCTTGTAGAGGTCGTTATTATGTCAAGAAACTCCCCTGACACAGGTGTACGAGTTCTCAACACCATCAGAGAGATGAATCTTAACATCACACGCTCTGCATTTACTGCGGGTGAGTCGAGCGCTGACTACCTCGAAGCTTTTAACGTCGACCTCTTTTTAACAACAAACGAAGAGGACGCTCAAAAGGTGATAGATAGTGGTGTTTGTGCCTCGGCTGTTTTGAATATACCACCTGAGTATAGAAGCGAAACTGACGATGAGCAGGTGAGAATTGCCTTTGATGGGGACGCTGTGCTTTTTGATGAGAGTAGTGAACTAGTCTATAAAGAAGAGGGTATAGAAGCCTTTCACAAAAACGAGACTAAAGAGCAAAACACCCCTATGAATGAAGGTCCTTTTGCGGAGTTTTTAAAAAAACTAGCACGACTCCAAGAACGCCTCCCAATGAAGATGGAATTCTCTCCTATTCGCATTGCATTAGTTACAGCGAGAAATGCACCCTCAGATCTCAGAGTCATAAAGACGCTCAGACATTGGGGTGTTTATGTAGATGAAGCATTTTTTCTTGGTGGGCTTGAAAAGAGTAAAATACTAAAATCATTCAAAGCACATATATTTTTTGATGACCAAGACGTACACTTAAAAAACTCTTCTCTTGTTGTTCCCTCAGGAAAAGTTCTCTATCCATCATATTCAAAGTTAAAAAAATAATACACAACTTTAATAACTCTATCGGTGTAGTTTGGTAACAACCCAATAGAAACTATGCTTATACCTATTGTAAATAATTAAAAGTTATATTATAATAAAAATACATATTATCACAAAATAATTATATTTTTAGTGAGTTAGGTTGCCCCATGAATAAACAAAAAATAATCATTGTAGAAGATGATGAGATAACATCTTTAAATCTTAACATGTCACTACAAAAGCATGGTTACGGTGTAGTAGCCGTTTGTGATAATGCCACTTCAGCAAAAAACAAACTAAGCACACATACTCCCGATCTTGCAATAGTAGACATCTCGCTAGACTCTTCAAACGATGGAATCGAACTAGCAAAGTTCATAAAAGAAAAGTACAACATCCCTTTTATCTATCTCACATCATATAGCGATGATGACATAATCTCGCAGGCTAAACTTACCGAGCCTTATGGTTACATTGTAAAACCTTTTGATCCAGGTTCTCTTCACGCAACTATTCAGATGGCGCTCTTTAAGTTTCAGGTAGAGACTGAGCGAAAAGAGAATGTAGACAACCTCAAGGTTGATAAGCTTAACCTCGAAAAACTGCTCTACTCTAAGCGTTCATCAGACAAACCAATCGTCCCATTTGCTGATGATTATTATCTTGACATAAGCATCTGTGAGACTTTTTACAAAGGCAAAAAAATCAAACTTACGAAAAAAGAGAACGCATTTTTGAGACTCCTAGTTGCGCAACTTGGTCTCGTTGTAAGTTTTGAGCAAGCGATGAACTATGTATGGGATGAGAGTGGTGCTACTGAAAACAGTGTAAGAACTCTTGTATGGCGCTTGAGAAACAAGCTTGATACCGATATCATAAAAAATGCTTCGGGGATAGGCTACTACATAGAGGAGTGACAACTTCTCGTTTAGACTTATTTTACGCTTATCCTTGAGAATGTTTCTCTAATAAGTGCCAAAGCAGCTTCGTAGTCAAAACTATCATTACCCTCTTTTGCCATCATCTCCATTTGGCTAGAGATGTCTTGTAATTTTTTGATTCTAAAGTTACCACTAGAGCCTTTTATGGAGTGAGCTAGTAGTGCTACCTTTGTATATTCCCTGTTTGACACCGCGGTTTGTAACTCTGGTAAAGTCTTATTCATTTTTTTGATAAATAGCTTGAGTAATGTATACAGCTCTTCATTTGTAAGCATAAGCTGACTACTCAACTTTTCAAGATCAAGTCCCACTATTGTCTCCTTGGAAAAGTGTCCCGCGTTCAAGTAAAGAGCAAATACCTTCTCTAGCTCTTTTAGCACAATCGGCTTCCCTAAAAATGCATCAAATCCACCTGCAAGACCTCTCTCTTTAGCTCCTTTTAGCACATTTGCAGTTAAGGCACAAATTGGCGTATGATTCATTTGTAAACTCTTCTCATGCTCTATGATCTTAGACGCCGCCTCATTACCATTCATAACAGGCATCTGTTCATCCATCAAAATAAGGTCATATCGATTTTTCTTGTATAACTCAAATCCTTCAAGTCCATTATTTGCCATATCGAACGTTAAGCCGTATTTAGAGAGAATGATTTTTATAAGCTCTTGGTTTGCCTCATTATCCTCGACTATTAACAGATGACCTTTATATTGTTTAGAGATACTGTTTGCGTATGCAATGTGAAGTTGAGGGTTTAAGAGCTTTGTAAAAGCCATATACATTTTTGAGCAGTATAGAGGAAAGCATGCATTTTCTATGTGTTTGTAACTTTCATAGTCATTATACTCTCTACTCATCAATGTTATAAACTTTTTGTTTGACCTTAAAACTTGTTTCTTAAACTCTAAGTCGCACTCTTCATGCACAAATATACAGACATCAAAATCCTCCTCAAGTGAATCAACTATAGAAATATTCATTTTAAAAACTTCTGCGTATCTAATAAAAGAACGATGTTTATAGCCTATATCTCTGTGCTTTGCGTAAACAACCATCTTTAGTTTTTGAAACTCTGGTATCTCCCCAAAATTTAGCATCTCACTAATATGAATCTCGGTGGGGAGTCTCACAATAAAGGTACTCCCCTTACCCACTTGTGAGTCTACGGCAACTTTGCCGCCCATCTTCTGTGCTAACTGACTACAGATGGAGAGGCCAAGTCCTGTTCCATTTTTATGAGTATAGTCACTATATTCAGCCTGTGTAAACGCTGAAAATATCAGCTCTATATCTTCCTCTTTTATCCCAATCCCATTATCTATAACTTTAATTTCAAGTACTTTGTTTATGCAAGTGGCTTCTATATTTATAATGCCACTCTCGGGAGTAAACTTAATGGCGTTGCTCAAGTAGTTAGATAAAATCTGTTTTATTCTTAAAGCGTCTCCACTTAGACTAACTGGAATCGTCGGGTCAATAAATGAAGTAATAGTTATATCTTTAGCATTTGCGCTCGCTATGAAAAGCTCCATAGTGTGGCTTAACTCTTCATGCAGAGAAAAAGGCTTTTTCTCTATGGTAAACTCTCCGCTTCTGAGCTTGGAAAAGTCAAGAATATCGTTAATAATGCTTAAAAGGTTCTCTCCACTGCTATGAATGATATCTAAGTAGTTTCGATGTTTTTGAAGCAAGTCTTCATCCAAAAGAAGATTTACAAATCCAAGTATGGCATTTAATGGTGTTCTGATTTCATGAGACATATTTGAGAGAAAATACTCTTTAGCTTGAGAGGCTTGCAGTGCTTCTTGTCTTGCATCTATGAGTTTTTGAAAAATTGTATCTGTATAAAACTTTAAAATACCCTTGAAGTTTTCATCAAAGATATAGGAGATTTCATCAAATAACTCTTTTGAGTTTAGCTTTGCATCATAAGTGAAGTCAATCATCGCACGTCTAAAATGACTACATATGGCAAAGAGCTCATCAGCACTTATTTCTCTGTATTTCAAATATGCTAAAAGCTCTTGCATAATGGGACAGTTTCCTATCTCAACTTCACCAGCTATCACACCCATAAAGTAATCAAAAACCCCATTAGCGTACTTTTGTGTGAAATAGTTCTCTTCAATCTTATGAAGTTTTAAAATCTCATTTGGAACCTTGTAGCTTAGCCACTGCTTGAGTATTATTTTTTTTGAAGAGATAAATACGTTCTGCTTTGATACGAGAGTTGGTACTACTGCATGCATATTTATGCCTTTATACTGGATTTATTAAAAAATAAGAACCCAAAGTGATTAGACTTAACTTTATAAGAGAGATAGTAACTGTTCCTATAATGTTTCCTAGTTGACATGAACTACAAGATGTATATAACTTTCCCTCATACTGCGCATAAAAAAAGTAACCTATATTTAATACTAAAAGAGAGTAAACACCATAAAGCTGATACTCCCATAGAGTTGCTAGTGTTTGAGTATCAGAGATAAAAAAAGAGACGATAAGAGCTATGAGCATTAAAACCATACCAATATTTATCACCTGAAGTATTCTATCACGTTTGAATGTTGTAGGGCAGTAATCAGCAGGCTCTATATTTATGCCGTGCTCAAGTTTTGTTTGAAACTTCTCTTTTTCTTGCTCTGACATTTTGTGTAAAAAGGTTGTGCCAAAAGTATAGTCAAGTTTTCTCTGTATCAGTACAGCTAACTTTCCACTTGCCTTTAGGGAACAATCCTTCCCAAACCTATCTTGGTAGACTATGCTAATATCTTCATATCTTGTTATCTCAGCACTCAACGAGGGAAAGTAGGCTGTTGTCTCTGTAGTAGTTATTTTCCCACTGTGCGATATCAAACGCGGGTTTATTAGCTCTAAGAGCTCTCCATCGTCACCTTTAATGACAACAACATTATAGTAACTACCTATCTGATAAGCTGTTAAGCCCTCTAAGTTATGCTCACTTATAGTATCTTTCAAATCTTCAATCAACGAAACAATATTTTCATTAAATACTCTTACATCAGTTGAATACTGAACACTTAGGGGTGCTGGATAGGTAATAATCTCTTTTATCATTCTAAAGTCCTGATTTTGATATTTTGTGAGAGTTATCACTATGGAGAGAGACTCCATAGTGTTGAGAGTTAGTGACTTTTACCAACCACTATTATCATTTTTATATTAATAATTACAAATCTGATAAACTGCCAAATAACACAGGTTCTCATCTTTCTAGCAAAAGAGCCAGGAATCATTGTCAAGTTAAAATCGTCACTCTTTTGAAAATTTACTTCTTCTTTTTTCATAATCTGTTTCCTTTTTTTATTTTCACTCTTTCCTATTCAGGGATAAGAGTCCAACCTGGATTAAGTTTCGCTTTATAGATAAACAAGTGGTGTAGTATATGTTTAATCCAGTGTCCAGCAAGACCAATCTCACCAAAAGTATAATCCGTGTCACGACCAGTTCCTGGGTACTTATCAAAGTCAGGAACAACAGGATAAACAGTCATAGCTGCAGCTGTACCGCTAAACACACCTTTACCAGCAGAAGCAACACAAGCAGCACCCATATCAGCCATAGAAGCGTTATGCAATTCTGCGTTTTCGCCTTTGTTTATCAAATCGCAAATAGAGTGAGCTACAGCTTTACCGATGATACCTGAAGGCATACCAGTTCTTGGTGGTGTTGGATTAATAGGAGTTCCATTTGGAGAGCTCATAGGTTTAGAGATAATATGTGGTGGTGCAAAAGCGATACCAGCCGCAAACATATTTGAGTATGTAGGGTTTTGATAAGTTTTTGGCCAATCTGATGCTTTCCAGTTTTCATAAGCACCAGCAGTGTAGTTCGCGTCAACTTTCATGAAACCGTTTGGAGCAAACACCGTATCTGTAATGTCAGCACCATCTTTTGCGTAAGCTTTAAGTCCAACACCAGCAAAAGGTGGAATAAGCATAGCGAAGTCAAACTCCTCCTCACCCATCGTGCCATCAAGAAGTTCATAACTCACTTTTCCAGCTTCTACTTTAGATGTATGAGCGCCTATGAGCCACTCAACATTACGCTCGGCAAAAAGTGACTCAGCAAATAGTTTTGAAGATACTACATATCCCCCAACTTTCATATGCAGACCACCCATACCAAAGTCGCCTAAGAAAGACTCATTTGAAATCCATTTGATATCCGCCATATCTCGTACACCAGCCTTGTTTAGCTCATGTTCAATATTGAAGATATACTCAAAGGCAGCACCTTGACATGTACACATACCGTGACCAGTACCTATTAAAAACTTCTGACGAGTTCCAGCTTTCATCTTCTCTATAGCTTCGTCAAGTTTGTGAGCAGCATGAACAGCATGATCAGCAGTACATACAGAAACAGTATGTTCACCCATACCATCTGCATCACCAAGACCTGGAGTAGCTCCAAAGTTTAGCTTAGGTCCAGTAGCGTTTACGATGAAGTCATACTCTAAGTTTGCACTCTCTCCAGCTCTTCCTTTCTCTGTATACTCTATTGTTACATAAGGTTTATCACTAGACTCATTTCCTTCTGGATTTAGTGAAACAGCTTTTGCTTGATGATATGTAATTCCAGCTTTGGCATATACTGGAGCTAAATCAAAAGTAACTTCTTCTTTAGTCATTTGACCAACACCAACCCAAATATTTGATGGAATCCAGTTCCACTTACTATTTGGAGTCACCACAACAACTTCGTGTTCTGAGCCTAACCATTTTGCAGCGAATGTAGCAGTCGTATGACCTGAAACACCACCACCTAAAACAACTAATCTTGCCATATAATCTTTCCTTTTATTAGTTCTAAGAAAACTTTATCTATTTTATATCACAATTGTATCACAAAGTATTATTATAATATTTATAATACTTATTTGAAATAATAATAAGTTCTAAAAATAGGGGAAATATTACTATACTACATAGTAATTAAGTTAAAAAAGTAAGTTTCTTATTTTAGGTAATAAAAAGAATTGTGTAGATTTTACACATGAAAATGAGTTATTATACAAGCTTAGTAATACATTTGTATTACGTAAGCTCTCTATTTATCACTATAGTGTGATTAGCAAGATGGAACATTTCCACTGTCGCTAGCGTACTCGTTAAAGAAGTCATAAAAGTGTGGTAAAAACTTATCTTTTACGTCACCTAGTTTTGGACATATTGTTTTTAATTCGCTCTCTAACTCTCCAGCTTCATAAATCTCAGTCCACTCATCTTGAGAGTGCTTTCCTGCCATAACAGCTCCACTTACTCCACATGAACCTTTTAGTTTTTTAATATATAACTTCTGACCTTTAGCTGCATCTGCGCTTAAAGTGGTAGTACCAAGACTTAACAGTAACGTTGTGCCCAATGCCATTGTGATAATTTTTTTCATAAACCTACTCCTATGTAAATTGCCCATATTGTAACACAAAAAGAGAATAGTTATAAATATTATAATTAAATTATATATTTATTATAACCAATAGGGTAGAAATGAAACATCACTTAATCTTAATTATAAACTCTTATTATATAAAGAGTAAATTAATGATATTAAGAATAAAATTACCTCATAATAATTGTAAGGAATATAAAAATGCAAAAAAATGAACTAGATAAACTTTTCAAAGATATAGACTCTACTTCAAATATGAGTCGTCGTGACGCATTAAAATTTATAGGTATCAGCCCCGTTGCTGCGATGGTACTCTCGACTGCAAATGCTACTAAGGCAGATGCAAGTTCTTCAGATAAAGACTCACATATCGTAATAGTAGGTGGTGGATCTGGTGGTATTATGGCTACAGTTAGACTTAGAAGTGCCGCTCCAAACGCTAAGATTACTCTTATCGCACCAAATGAAGTTCATCTTTATCAGCCAGGTCAAGTATTTATGGCGGCTGGTCTCTATAAGGAGTCTGATATCCAAAGAGACAACAAAGACTTTATTCCTAGCGATGTGAACTGGATAAAAGATGAAGTTGCTACTTTTGATGCTGATAACAACTCTCTTATAGTGAAGAGTGGTAAAGAGATCTCCTATGATTATCTTGTTGTTGCTACTGGTCTAGATTACGACTATGAAGGTATCGAGGGAATGAGCGCTGATTTAGTTGGCAAGCATGGTATCTCAAGCGTATACTTAAACGACCCAGTTGCTGGAACCGCTAAAGGTGGAGTTGCAACTGCACAGTGGTTTAAAGATGTAAGAGCGGCAGCTGAGAAAGCTTCTCCTGAAGCTCCAGTAAATGTTATCTGTACACAACCTGATACACCTATTAAGTGTGGTGGTGCACCACAAAAGATTCTTTATCTAAGTGCAGATTACTTAAGAGGTAATGGTCCTGTTGGCGGAGCCGATGTTGGTAAAAACGCTAAATTTAGCTTCTGTAAAAAAGGAACAAAACTCTTTGGTCTTCCATCTTACAACAAAACACTCATGGAAGAGACTTCTCCTATGTACGGCAATATAACTAATAAGTTTGATCACGTACTAAGAAAAATCAATGCCCAAGCTAAAATAGCTACTTTTGAGTATAGCTATACCACTCAAGGCGAGTGGGATGAAGATTTAGAAGAGTATGACACTATCAAACACACTGAGATGGTAGATATGTCTTATGACTTTATCCATGTTGTTCCACCAATGAAACCTACTGCTGCAGTAGCTGCTTCAAAACTTGGATGGCAAAAAGGTTCTGGTAAAGGCTGGTTAGAGGTGAATAAAGAGACTCTTCAACACAGACGCTATAAAAATGTATTTGGTATCGGAGACATCTTAGGTGTTCCTAAAGGAAAGACTGGTGGATCAGCTCGTCACCACGGACCTATCTTGACTACTAACCTAATCTCTGTTATGAATGCTGAGGAGCCTAAAGAGATTTTTGATGGCTATACTGTATGTCCACTCAAAACTCAGTATGGTGAAATCATGCTAGCAGAGTTTGACTACAAAGACGTAGCGCCTAGCTTTCCTCTTCTTGACCCTGCTCGTCCTAGATGGATGTGGTGGGCATTTGACCTTTATATACTTAAAACAATGTACTGGAACCTTATGATGAGAGGTCTAATGTAGAGTGTTCTTAAAAAAAGAACTTTTAATTTTTCTATCGCTATTTATAGTTTTAGCGATAGGGATGCACTATCATGCTTGGATGTATGATCCACTCGAGCATATTTTCGCACTTCCTAGCTCTTCGCTTGGAGTTTTTCATCCACTCTATTTGACATTTGGACTCTATATTTTTATTGGATTTATTCGATTAATTGTGGCGTTTATAAAGAGAGTTTTCTTTTCTAAGGCTAAAGAGGAGTAATCCTCTTTAACACTTTCTTTTAGTATCTATAACTTACTGCAAATCTTAAATCTTGTGCCACAATATCAACAGGTAGAGGTGTTACCCATCCAGCGCAGTTTACGTTTGGAGTGTAGTCGTGTTGTGCATAAGTGTATCTCACTTGAGATGGCAAGTGTTTCATTCCGAAAAGATCGAAGTTCCAGTATGCCTCATAAGCATCACCGCGAACAGCTATTTTAGAACCTATCGCAGTATCTTCAGCCCATGTCATTGGAGTCCATCCTGATGAACCGTGATTATACTCCAGTCCAAATCTACCCGAGTCTGTCATCATATCTGGAAAGTTAGTTCCCATCCAGTAAGAGTAACCGTTCCTAGTTCCACCATCGCCAGAACCTAAGATACTATAACCATCTTTAGCATTATAAGAAGTAGCGGCTAACGATACAAATGCCACTGTATCATCTAAAAAGTCACTAATCTCTTCACCTATACCGTCTACTTTTAAAGCAAGAGATGCAAGGTCTGCAGTACCTGAAGCGGCTTTTTTCACATTATCAGCAGTCCCAGCACCATTTAGAGCTAAACCTTTAGTATTAAAAATATGTGCCCACTGATACATTACTTGGTACTGTCCATTGTTATAAGCATCACCTGGCATTACAAAAAAGTCTACACTCTCATCTTCAAGAGTGGCATTTACATCCCCTCCACTCATAGCATATGGTAAACGAGCAGTAGCAGTATCTCCATATACATCTTGCATAGCACCTGTATGAGCACGTCCATATACAAACTTAGTGTATGCCCCGGGAATAAAACGATCCCAGCTAAGTCTTACCATGGCAGCATTAACTTCCATATTTGTAATATGTGCGGCAGGAGAGCCAGCTTTATCTTCATTTTCTCTATAATTTGCTAAAAAGCCATTTGATGAGGGACGACGACCTATACTAAAACTAATAGGCTGCTCACCAATAGAGTTTGAGTAAACAAAATATGCCTCTTTTACTCTCATAACTGTGTCTGATGCTTTTGAAGACGCAGACCAGTCCTTAAGTGCAGGATCTGTTACATAAAGATGAGAACCCCATGTTGAGTATATAGCAAGTCTTCCTTTAAAGATAAGACCTTTAGCAGGTGCTGCAGCCATGTTTAAGTATAAACGACTTGTAATTAGTGAAGAGTTACTAGCCGAAATATCTTTTCCATTTGAATCAGTACCGGAATAATCAATCACGTCAACAGCATTTCTAAAGTCAACACCAAACTTGATGTTATCCTTTGCCGCCATTTTCTTAACTTCAGTTATTTTTTTTGTCTGTTTCTTCTGTTTTTTCTCTAACTTTTCTATTTTTTTCGTTAATGTATCAATTTGAGACTGCATATCTACATCATTCGCCATTAAAGCTGGAGCTACTAAAACTGCAGCTAAAGAGATTTTAATCATATTATTCATCTATTATATCCTTATCTTATAATTATCATAAATTATATCGTAAAAAGCCTAAATTATAATCAATTTCACTAAAGGCTTATAGACTTGTGAGTATTTTACTCACAATCTCAAAGCTATTTTTTGAAAGTTCCTTCGTTTCTAAAACTCTTTGGAGCTGTTTTTGCATAAGTTTTTTATTTGTCTCATTCATTTTAGGATAGATTTTAAATGCTCCTGCAAGTCCTGAAGCCATCTGAGGATTTATCTTATCTATCTCTATGATTTTATCTGCAACAAAAAAGTAACCATACCCATCTTTTGCGTGAAAATGTTTATAATTTCTTGCAAAAACACCTATAAGTGAACGTACCAAGTTTGGCACCTTTTCATCATAAACGCCATCGTTTTGAAGTGCCATGACGCGATCAAGTGTCCCCTCTCTATGAGAAGCCGCTAAAATGGAGAAGTACTTGTTCATAACTAAAGTCTGCTCTTTATACTTAGAGTAAAAGTCTTTTAGGGCTACCTCGGCATACTCAGGGTGAGAGTTTTCTAGTATGTCCAATGCCACTACTCTGTCTGTCATGGTTAAGGAAGTTTCGTACTGAAGTTTAGCCAACTCTATAGTCTCTTTCTCTTCTAATGCACTGAGTAGTCTCAGGGCTCTGTTTTTTATAGAGCGTTTGGAGATTTCTTCACTGCTAATCTCGAGTGATGAGGGGTTATGGTTCTCGTGGTAAAGCGATAAAAGCTTCTCTTTGAATGTAAGTGCGAGATGCATGGAGAGTCTCTCTTTTGCCGCATAAATCACTTCAAAATCTACACTTTCCATTCTCTGCATCATTGTAGAGACTGATGGTAGTTCAAGTAAAAGTGCTTTGTAAGACAAGTCTATGTCTAGCTCAAGTAGATGTCCATAAGCCTCTGTAAAGTCTGGGTTAATTGTATCAAACTCCATTAATGACTCCAGTGTCTCAATGGCAAATGTTTGTGCTGACTCGTACTTCACAAAACTATTTTCATCATACTTCATCAAAAACGCTAAATCAGCAGAGTCTTGTTCTACGATAATAGGAGCACTAAAGTCTCTATTTATAGAGATAGTTGGCTTTATGTCAAAACCCTCAAAACTAAAAGTCTCACTCTCTTGAGATATCGTCAGTGTTTTCGCTAAAAGTTCTTTTCCTGTTTCACCTATAAGCGCTATTTTTAGTGGGAAAAAGTATGGGTTTTGACTCTTTGTGTCTACTATCTTTGGAACTTTTTGAGTCAAAGTAACACTATAAACGCCATCTCTAAACTCCTCATCTACTTTGAGTTTAGGAGTTCCGCTCTGATGGTACCAGAGCTCAAATGCAGATAAGTCTACTTTGCTTGCCTCAGACATAGCCCATAGAAAATCTTTAGTTGTTACAGCTTGACCATCAAAACTCTCAAAATACAAATCCGTTGCTTTTCTATAGTTTTCTTCACCTAAAAGAGTGTGTATCATTCGAATTACCTCAGCACCCTTCTCATAAACTGTAGCAGTGTAAAAGTTGTTCATACTGATGTAAGACTTCGGCTGAATTGGGTGTGCTGTTGGCGAAGCATCCTCCACAAACTGGCGTTCACGGAGTGATTTTACATCCTCTATCCGTTGTACCTCTGCAGAATTCAAGTCAGCAGAGAAACATTGATCACGAAAAACAGTTAGCCCCTCTTTGAGTGTTAACTGAAACCAGTCACGACAAGTTATGCGATTTCCAGTCCAGTTATGAAAGTATTCATGCGCTATAACTGACTGTATCCCCATAAAGTTAGCATCACTTGCTGTGTCTGTGTCCGCCAAAACATAGGCAGAGTTAAAGATATTTAAACCCTTGTTCTCCATAGCTCCCATATTAAAACTATCAACCGCAACTATGTTATATATTTCCAGGTCGTACTCACGACCATATTTCTCTTCATCCCAAAGCATCGCCTCTTTAAGAGACTTCATCGCGTGGAAACATTTTGACTCATTTCCTAAGTCACAGTAGATGTTTAGCTCTACTCTCTCTCCACTCGCAGTCGTATACTCATCACTTATACTTCCCAAGTCACCCGCTACAAGAGCAAAAAGGTAAGAGGGTTTTGGATGTGGATCTTCCCAAGTTACACTATGGCGTTTACCTTCAAGGTCATCACTCTTTAACTTGTTCCCATTACTGAGTAAAACTGGGTACTTCTCTTTGTCTGCTATTACTGTTGTAGTAAATACACTCATCACGTCTGGACGGTCTAAGTATGGTGTTATACTTCTAAAGCCCTCTGGTTCGTTTTGAGTACAGAAAATATTGCCAGATTTATAAAGACCCTCAAGTTCCGTATTGTTTTGTGGATAGATTTTGTTGATGATTTTCAGAGTAAATGCGGAGGGAACGTTAAAAACTTTGAGCTTCTCTTCTTCAACGCTATAACGGCTCTCATCAAGTTTCAAGTCATTTATCCACAACTCTTTAAGCTCAAGGCTAGTGCTATCAAGAACTAGCTCATCTTCATCACTCGCTTCTTTCATAAACTCCATTACATTTACTACAAGAGCGTACTCTTCAAAGAGTTCAAATGTAAGATTCACACTCTCTATCTTAAACGCCGGTTTCTTATAATCTTTCAGGTGTATCGCTTCTACTTCACTCATAATTTTTAATCCTCTTGTGTATCTATTTTATAGTTCAAAATTTCTAAAACTTGTTTATGATTTTCATCATCTGCCCTTTCAATTGTTTTCACTTTATGCTATAATGTCAATTACACGACCTGCTTTGCAGGATGCCCCTAGTCTTCTAGGGGAGTATCTACCAATCCTAACAGACTTCCCAACTTCTCTTTTAACATGTCAAAATCTTCTGCAGACATTTTATCAAGCTTATCATGAAGTCTAGAAACATCAAAAATTCTCAATTGAGAAAGACTTGCATAATTTGTTTTATCATTATTTTTCACATAAAACTTGTAATGAAACATGTCATCTTTTGTTGCAGTAGTTAGCGGAATACCCAAAAAAGTATTGCGACTAAATTTTTTGAACACCAAAACAGGTCTTAAAAACTCTTCACCCTTACCAAATGTTTCATAGCCTAAGTTTTTTCCAATATGTACCCAAAAAATATCTCGATTTTTAAACGAGATAACCTTCTTCTTTTTCGATAAGCCTTTTTTAATCTCATTCCATTGGTTGTACTCTAACATATTATCTCAAACCTTTTTCTAATCTCTTCTATAAACTCACCATACCTACAATCAAAGTCCAATTCAATACTTCTCATTTTTAGTTCTATCATTTTATCATCTTTACCGAGTTTTAAGTCTTCTTTTACGCTAGCTATGTGTTAAGGTAATCTTCCCACTCCATCCAAATACGTCAAATATCATTCGAAATGTCTCATCAATATCCGCTTGCAAATATAGTTCTTGATTTGTGTAAGGATGCTTGATGGCTAAAGAGCTACAGTGAAGTAAGAGTCTATGCATAGCATACTTCTCTCTTACAAACTTGTTATGCTCCCCTCTGCCATACTTCGTATCCCCAAGTAGATGATGGTTGATATGTTTCATATGACGACGGAGTTGGTGTTTTCTACCTGTTTTTGGTTTTAACTCCACAAGCGAGTATCGTGTTTTATCATACCTTCCCACCGCTTCATCAAGTTCTACAGTAGCGACTCTTCTGTAGTGAGTGATGGCTTCTTGTGCTTCTTTATCTTCTCTTGCTTTCTTATCGCTTATCTTGTCTAGTTTCTCTTTTAAAGCATGCTCGATTATGCCACTCTCATCTGTATACCCGCGTCCAACTGCTATATAGGTCTTTTCTATAGAGTGGGAAGCAAACTGTTCACTCATAAGTTTAGCAGTATGGCTATCAAGTGCGAAAAGTAAAACACCACTTGTTGGTTTGTCCAGTCTATGTATAGGATAAACCCACTGCCCAATCTGATCACGAAGCATCTTCATAGCGAAGTATATCTCGTGTCTATCTATCATAGACTTATGAACTAGAAGTCCGCTTGGCTTATTGATGGCGACGAGGTACTCATCTTGGTAAATTATTTCAAGTTCATAATCTTTAAACATTTCAATAACTAGTCCAATCTCTCAGAAGCATCTTTATATACTTGCATCTCATCCCGTTTTCCAACAGCTATAATTTCAACAATAATTTCATACTCTATTACAGTATAAACTATCCGAATTTTCTTTTTATCTGCATACATTTTTCTGCAGCCACTCAAATCAAGTCCCGCTTTATTTCCAAGAAGTTGACCAAGCTCAGGTGAAGTGGCGATTTTTTTGAACTGCTTAAATACTAATAACTGTTCTCTGTTGGAAAGTTGTGAAAGTTCTTTATCTGCTTCTTCTTTTAAGTGTATCTCATAACTCATCTAAGTCTATCCCATACTTCTTTGCTGATTCTTCAAGTGAAATAGTTTTAGATTTTTTTCTTTCTTGGAGTGTTTTATGTATTTCAATATGCTCCATAAGTTCATATGCTTCTTGTAGGCGTTCATACTCTTGAATAGGAAGTACTACAGCTTCAAGTCTATTATTTTTCGATATTGCGATACGATCTCTAGTATGTGTCATTATATCTTTTAGCACAGTAGAAAAACCTCTTGCAATATCACTAGCCGATATTATTTCATCTCTTGAATAAGCTACCATAGTTAAC
>JAYEHI010000276.1:0-5796 GCA_034659455.1 Campylobacterota bacterium
ACCATTAAGAGAAGCACGAAGTAGACTAAGCTCTCAGCAAATTCGATGAGAGTTCTATCTATCTCAGCTTTTTCCATCAAAGATTTAGTGATTGTAGTTAGTTTTTTAACTACCCACTTACCAATTACGAAAATAAGTATAGCCGCGACTATTTTGAGTCCATATTCACTGGCATAAGTGATAGCCATATCAGTGTATTTGGATACAGCAGCATTTGTTGATTCTATAGAGATCTCTGACGTTTGCATTCTGATTCCTGTATTTAGTTTAATGCTATTTTATCAAAAACTAGTAAGAAAAGAGTGACTTAAACTTTTTTTTCATTTTTAAGACGCTCGAGTAAACGTGAGAGTTGGTGGTAGTCGTTGAGGTAGGGTGATTTTACTTTATAAAGTAGAGGTCTATACTTCAAGTAAGTAAGCCATGCCGTTTTGCTAGGTTTTTCACGTTGTAGTTTAATAAGCTCAAAACATACGGCGGCATTTATGAAGCCTTTGAGCAGTAGTACTTCATCATTTTTTTCAAAGCGTCTTGGAAACCAGATCTCCTCTATCGCCTCGTGTGCGTCGTAGTAGCGTTTTTCATCTATACAGAGTCTAAACTCTTTCAATAATCTTTCGTGTTTTGAGTACATCACTCTCCCTTGTCTAGTAGCATCATATTTTTACGCCAGTAGCCACGACCGCCTTTGAGCGAGATACAGTGCATGGTTGGAAACTTTTTTTTATATTCGTCCAGTCTATCTAATGTCGCTTTTCCCGAATCGCAGTAGAAGACAAACACAGTACCATCGGGATGACTTTTAAGTTCATAAGGATTGTAAACAGTTGTATCTGCTTTGTCTATGGGAGAGAGGATAGTGTCTATTAAAAGAACCTCTACACCCTTTTTCTCTAAAGCTCTTTTGTTCTCTAAAAACTCTTTTTGAGTCCATTCATCAGGATAATTCATAGCGGAATTATACATTAACTTTAATATCGCTATAATTAATCATAACTAAAAGTAAAGGATTTAATGTGGAGTTAAAGTACGTAGGCGATTTACCAAAGGTATCTAAGCATGGAGTGAGTTTTGATCACTCTAGACCAGACAAGTATACGTATCTTCAAGCCGCTGCGGAGCTTCTCGAGGCGTTAAGCTATGGAGCTACTCGAACAACACAGCACCTTTATAACTCAAAAGAGAGAGAACTCTCTTCGGCAGATATCTTAAAACTACTCAAAAAACATATCAAAGAGATAGAGAAAGTTTTTGATGCAAGAGAGGACAAAGCGGCTCATTTTGTGGATGAACTTAAAGAGAGAGTTCACGATAACGAAGCTTTGACTGAGGATGAAAAAACAGCTTGGCTTGGGAACATCAAGTTGATGAAAGATTACTTTTTTCAGTATGTAGCAAACGATAGTATCTATAAGGCTGCCCTGAATGCACTCGGAGATGAGATAGATGAGGGAAAAATAGAAGAAGTAAGTGCCCCCATGTTTAAAAACTATGCGATGGTTTTAAATGATCTCGTAGATATTCTTGAGAGAAGAAAAATACCTATCGATGCAGAAGTAGAAGTTCATGAAAAAGATGAAAAATTAATAGGGACTTTACATATTAGACATAGTTAATGGATATAATTCCCAATGGCAAAAAAAAATAAGAAAAATTCTAAAATAAACCAGAGAATACGAGTCTACTTTGACGATGCACCTTTTGATGTAGGTATAGAGCGAGTAAGTTCTGAAACTCTGAGTGAGCTCTTTGGCGCACTGGGTATTTACGATATCGAGCACAACAAAAAGCTGATGATAAAAACACTCAGAATGATATGGAGCGAAGCAGAGAGTGAAATGCGCCAAGATATCCTTCACTTTTTTGAGAATAATGGCGAGATATACCTCGGTGAAAAAAGAGAGCTACCCTCTTATGACAGAGATGATAAGATAGAGATGCTACTTCATGAACTGGATGCTTCCCCCCAAGAAGCAGTAGCTCTTTACGATGCTTTTGCGACTATAAGAAGTAAAAAAATAACTATAGAAAAGATGGAGTCTAAACTTCGTCATATTCGTTATGAAGCTAAACGCGAGAGTTTAGAGAAAGAGCTAGAGGGTAGTTTTGATATAGACGACTCTTTTGAGTTTAATGCCTCTTTGAAGTACGAAGTCTACGATCAGGTTTTTCACAAAATTCTTACATTAAATACAAAATCCTACGATTATGAGTTTTTAGATAATAGCAGCTTTGAAGAGATAGTTGCAAAAATAGGAGCCGACAAACTACAGAGGGTTGTAGATAAACAAGAGAGTATAAACAACTTTATAGACTCTCTAAAATCTCCTCACTCCTACCTTACAACCGAGCAGGTAGTGACGGCATTTAGAGCCTCTCCCCCTAAGTCTAAACTAAACTACCCACTCATTCCACATAAAGTTTTAAAAGAGATAGTGAGCAAGAAGATAGACTTTGGTGTGATAGAGGTTCACGAACAGGAGCTTTTTTTACAACTAGAAGAGAGTGTAGATCTCCCTTTTTCACAAACGAAGCAGTATTATAATTTAGAGCTGCACATAGAACTAGATGGACTTTTAGAGGAGATATGGAAATCAAAAAGATTTAACTTTGATGGCGTTTTAGAAGAGGCAAAAAAAGAGCATGAAGCGGAGTTTTTACTCTCACTAGAGAGCCTTGTTGAGGAGTGTTCAAAGTATGCAACACTTCTGCATCTGAGTGATGAAGAGCTACACAATAAAGTATATGAGTTTTTACTTGACTTGATGCCGCACTCCTTAAACATCACCCCAAAGATTAACCGTAAAGTCAGCCGAAGATTTATCCACTCTATCTCAGAACAGCTGATAAAAAAACAGAGACATGAGCTCTTGGCAAGAACGATTAGAGATTTTAAAAACCTCTTTCCAATGGCAAGAGAGATGAGAAGAAAACTTATCCTCCACATAGGACCCACAAACAGTGGTAAAACTTACAAGGCGATGCAAACACTTAAAAATGCAGATACTGGTTACTATCTTGCACCTCTGCGTTTACTCGCACTTGAGGGGTATGAAGGCCTCAAAGCACAAGGGATTGAGAGTTCACTTATCACAGGGGAAGAGCAGATTCTTGATGATGAGGCGACACATATCAGTTCTACTATAGAGATGATGAACTATGAAGTGGATGTTGATGTCTGTGTAATCGATGAGGTGCAGATGATCGATGATCGCGATCGTGGTTGGGCATGGGCAAACGCCATCATCGGTGCACCTGCAAAAGAGATTATCATGACTGGCTCTTCAAACTCTAAAGAGGCGATTATCGCTTTAGCGGAGTACCTTGGAGAAGAGTTAGAGATTATAGAGTTTGAGAGAAAAAATCCACTAACACTCTTAGAGAGACCCACTGAGGTTTCTGAGGTTCAAGAGGGTACGGCTATCATCGCGTTTAGTAGAAAAGATGTGCTCCGCCTCAAACAAAACTACTCAAAAACTTTTAAAGTAAGCGTAGTCTATGGAAACCTCTCACCAGAAGTCAGACGCGAAGAGGCACGACGCTTTCGTGAGGGCGAGACTGAAGTTCTTATCGCCACGGATGCTATTGCTATGGGGATGAATCTTCCTATCAAAACTATACTATTTTCTAAAGCAGAGAAGTTTGATGGTATATCGCAAAGAAACTTACTCCCATCAGAAGTCCATCAAATCTCCGGTCGTGCAGGAAGATATGGACTGAGCGAAGAGGGATATGTAGGCGCACTCAACGAAGATAGTCTCAAAATCGTGAAAAAGAACTTTTATAAAGAAGCAAGGACAATAACCATTCCTTTTAAGGTGATGGCAAATTTAGAGCATATTAAACTCGTAGGGAAGATTTTAGAAGAAAATTCCCTAGAAGCTATACTCAGTTTTTTTGTGAAAAATATGGAGTTTAATGGACCATTTTACGCAGCAAGTTTGGGCGATATGCTTGAAGCTTCCAAGATAGTCGATGCTTATGATTTAGATATCGCTACTAAGTACCATCTATCATGTGCACCCTTAACTCTCAAGTCTCCTTATATCGTAGAGGCTTATGAGAATTATCTGCTCGCTTTAGAAAAGCATGAAAATGTATACTATATACCACCTTCGCTTATAGGAGATCATGCTAGAACAACGGATGAGCTTTTAAGAGCGGAGGATATGGTTAAGGAGATATCTCTGTATCTTTGGCTCTCTTATAGATTTACAGAGTACTTTGTGGATGAACCAAAAGCGAGACAGTATCGTGGTGTTTTAAACAAGTATATAGAGAGAACTCTGCATCAGTCACAGCTTGCTCAGATGTGTAAAATGTGCGGAGCACCTCTTCCCTTTAACTCCAAGTATGCTATATGCCAGAGCTGTTTTAAAAAGAACTACACGCATGGCGGCGGACGGAGAAAGTCAAACAGACGTTAGTGGCAACTCTGACGCAGCTCTAGCTCTTAAACTCATCTATAGTATCTTGAAGTGATGAAGCGACTTTCACAAGTCGTTGTAAATCACTCTCTATACTTAACGCACTCGTCTCATTTGCAGCTGAAAGCGCGTCGATATTCTCAATATTTCCTATAATTTCCGTTATGTTTTTTGACATTGTTAAACTGTTGTTTTTTGACTCTATGGCAACCCTATTGGAAGCTTCCATAGCATCGGAGGTTATCGCTATTTTGGACTCAACGTCATTTGATATATTTGTTAAGTTTTCAATGTTTGTAGCGTTTTCATGCATCTTATCGCTTACGTCATTGATTGATTGAACGATTGTGCTAACACTCATATCTATCTCCGTAAGAGACTTTTGTGTTCGTTCTGCAAGTTTTCGAACTTCATCGGCAACAACAGCAAATCCACGACCATGTTCCCCTGCACGAGCCGCTTCGATAGCGGCGTTTAGAGCGAGAAGATTTGTCTGTTCAGCTATGTCTTTAATGACATTTAGTACGTCTTTTACCGCAGAAGCATCATCTTTAAGCCCTGAGAGTTCAGATGAGAGTTCAGTCTCTATCTCTACAAACGAATCTACCTCTTGGCTTAATGACACAAGTGTGCCTCTTGCAGTGTTAAGTTCTTTCGTCGCTTCTTCTATATTCTCTTGAGTGGTGTCAACCGCTGATATGGACTCTTGAAGAAGGAGTTGAGTATCGGCACTTTTTGCATTTGTAGTCGTTACAATTGATTGCTCTTGTTGTGTACTTTTTCGGATAACATGTGAAGCTTTTTCTATTTCAGTAGCAATTTGCGAGTTCTCATGACCTAAAGATTTTACGATGTTTATAGTCTCTTGAATAGTCGTTATAAAGTTGTTCACCTCGTTTGCAGCATCTCCAAACTCATTTCCTTCTTTATGCTCTAGTCTTTTAGTAAGATCCTTATCTCCGCTCACAAGGGCTGCTATTTTCTCTTTTAGTGTTGATAGTGGAGTGAAAATCTCTTTGACAAAAAATATGTTAGATATTATAATAAAAAACACTACAGCAACGATCAAAGATATGATGAGAGTCATATTTGTTTGTGCGATATCCTCATCATTTTTATCAAGAGAGATAACGAGATCCATCGCACCTAAGGTATATCCAGCTTCTACATTGTAGTGACAAGCCAAACATCTCTCTTGGGCAACCATAGGCTGAAGCATGCGAATAGTGTGGTGAGAATTTTCATCTTTTTCTATAAGTTGTTTTGTCTTGTTCTGGAGTACGTCAAGTAGAAGCGGATCGGTAGTGTACTTGGAGTCCGGTGCGTAAACCTCTATCACGGCTTTAGATTTTGCGATATTTAGGGTTTC
>JAYEHI010000277.1:0-5796 GCA_034659455.1 Campylobacterota bacterium
GAAATTATCAGCGATAACACTATTGTTAAGTAGTCTTGCAAATGCAAGCGCAACGAGTGAAAAAATAGAAAAATATTTAGAGAATGAGTTTGGAGACAATCCAAGAATAAAAAGTCTTACGGTAAAAGTGGCAGATGAAAAAGCACTCCCTTCTCTTAAAGGGTGGAGTAGTTATGTTGTAGATATTTCAGCATATTTAAAAGAGAAGCCAAAAGAGAAGATAGAGCAGAAGATGATTTGGTTCTCAAATGGTCAAGTAATCACAAAAGAGTTAACAGGTCTTGCTCATGGTGAAAACTATGTAGACTTAGTAAAACCAGACTTTCAAAAAGAGTACTATAAAAAAGAGAATTTAGTATCAGGAAATGCAAACGCCAAACACCGTGTAGCTATCTTCTCAGATCCATTATGCCCATTTTGTACCTCTTTCGTTCCTAAGGCTATAGAAGAGATGAAAAAACAGCCTAATGATTTTGCAGTTTATTACTATCACTATCCTATCATCAGAATTCACCCTGCGGCAGCTATTATCGTTCGTGCGGCAGTTGTAGCTGAGCATAAAGGTATTAAAGATGTAACGGTAAATATGTATAAGACGAAAGTAAATCCTAGAGAGAAAGACGTTGCAAAAATCCTAAAAGCATTTAACAAAGCAGTAGGCTCAAATGTTACGCAAAAAGAGGTTCAAAATCCAAAAATCGCTGCGCAAATAGCAAGTGATGAGAAGATAGCTCGAAATGTTTTTGTGAGTGGAACACCAAGTGTCTACTTCGATGATAAGGTTGATAAAACAAGAACTAAATATAAAAAGTTTTTAAAATAATGACAAAACTAACTATCGCAACTAGGGTTTCAGATCTCGCTCTGTGGCAAGCATATCACATAAAAGAGAGAGTAGAAGCAGCTCATCCTGAGATAGAAGTTGTTCTTAACAAGATAGTAAGTAATGGCGATAAGGTTTTAGATAAGCCCTTAGCACTTATAGGTGGTAAAGGTCACTTCACTAAAGAGCTTGAGGATGAGATGCTAGCGGGCAATGCAGAGATAGCGGTGCATAGTTTAAAAGACGTGCCTACCTACATACCTAAAGGTTTAGAGCTAGCAGCTGTTACTCAGAGACAAGATCAGAGTGATGTTTTTTTATCTCATAAGTATGAGTCATTAGAAGATTTACCAGAGGGTGCGGTAGTTGGGACTACGAGTCTGAGACGAAGAATGCAACTGTTACAAAAAAGACCTGACTTAAAAGTAAAAGATCTGCGTGGAAATGTAAATACGAGACTTAGAAAACTAAGCGAAGGTCAATATGACGCCATCATCTTAGCGTGGATTGGTTTACATAGACTAGATTTACTCAAAGATATACCTTATACAGATAAATTATCTTTAGATATGATGATACCACCTATGGGTCAAGCTGCTCTAGGAATAGAGATCATAAGTAGCAATCATAAAGTTCGTAAAATTGCCATAGGACTCAATGATCCAGATACTTTTATATGTACAAAAATAGAGCGCGACTTTATCTCTAAAATAGGGGCTGGGTGTTCGGCTCCTGTTGCTTGCAACGCTGTTAGAAATGGTAGTGATATTACTTTAAGAGTTATGCTAGGCTTTCCTGATGGAACTAATGTTATGAATGAAAAAGTTGTTGTAAATGTACATGAAGCTAGAAACCTTGGAAGTGATTTAGCAGAAAAAATGATAGAAAATGGTGCCTTGAAACTTTTAAAAGATGCTGAAGATGTGGCGTTTAAAGATGAGATGCCACAAAGACTCTAAACAAAAATAATTCATAAAGAAATTAAAATGCAAAAAACCATAGAACTTTTAAAAAAAAACACTGAGCTAACGATAATAGAAGAGGCATTGGATATCTACTTGGAAATTCCTCATCTAGCTTATGCAGAAGTTAAAAAAGAGGATGGGGGCAAAGCACTTCTCTTTACAAATGTAGTAGATAGAAAAAATAATCAAAAATTTGAAGAACCAGTGTTAATGAACCTGTTTGGTTCGTATCGACGGTGCGAGCTACTTTTTGGTCGCACTATCGAGTCGGTTGCTGATGAGATAACTAATCTTCTTCATATGAAACCACCTGCAGGTTTTATGGATAAAGTTTCAATGGCAAAAGAGCTTTTCTCTTTAAAAAATATCTTTCCCAAACGTTTAAAAGGTGAGGGTGAGTGCCAGGAGATACAGTTCTTTGAAGATGAAATAGACTTAAATAAACTTCCAGTACTCACAACATGGGAACAAGATGGCGGTCCATTTATAACAATGGGACAGGTTTATACGCAGTCTCTTGATGGTGAGATGGTAAACTTGGGAATGTACAGACTGCAAGTATATGATAAAAATCACCTTGGAATGCACTGGCAAATACATAAAGATAGTTCACACTTCTTTGATCAGTACCAAAAAGCTGGAAAAAAGATGCCTGTAACTATTGCTATAGGCGGCGATCCACTCTACACATGGTGTGCAACCGCGCCTCTTCCCTTTGGAGTAAATGAACTTCTTATGTATGGACTCATTACTAAAAAACCAGCACAGCTTGTGAAGTCGATTACAACACCTCTTTATATACCTAAAGACGTTGACTATGTGATAGAGGGGTGGGTTGATACGGCTGAGTTGAAAGTCGAAGGTCCCTTTGGCGATCATACTGGTTACTATACTTTAGAAGAGCCTTATCCTGTGATGGAAGTCTCTGCGATTACTATGAAAAAGCAGCGAACCTTTTTAGCTACTGTTGTAGGTAAACCGCCTTTAGAGGACAAATATATGGGGTGGGCTACGGGGAAGATATTTTTTCCACTTCTTAAAACAACCGTTCCTGACTTATTGGATTATCACATGCCTGAAAATGCTGGTTTTCACAATCTAATACTTGCAAAAATGCAGCCACTTTATAAGGGTCACGCAAAACAGTTTATGCACGCTTTTTGGGGTGCTGGACAGATGAGTTTTGTAAAACATGCGATATTTGTGGATGAAAAAGCACCATCTTTGGAAAATTATGAGGCTTTTACTACCTACGTGCTCAATAGATTTATTCCAAAAAATATGTTTATCACAGAGGGAATCTTGGATGCACTTGATCACTCTTCACCTGAGACCTTAGTTGGTGGTAAGTTAGGTATAGATGCAACTGCTGCTAACCAGATAGAAGGACCTAACTTACTTTCTGATGAAGAGCTGCTCAAAAAAGTAAAAGAGCTTATTCCTGATGCTGTTCATCTGCATCAGTATATGCGACGAACTAAGAACCCGATAACGGTAATAACTTTAAATAAAACAAAAAATTCAAAAGAGTATTTTGAAGCACTGATTTCACTGAGCACTAATTTAAGAATTGTTGTGTTTGTAGATGAAGCAAAAAACGATGTGTCGAATCCTTATATGCTGATATGGCGTGTAACAAATAATATGGACGCGCTGCGTGATGTTTACCAGTCAGGTCTTATGGTTGCGATAGATGGAACAAACAAGTCCATAGTTGATGGTTTTACTCGTGAGTGGCCTGATGATGTTGATTGCACACAAGCAGTTGTGGAAGATTTAAAGAAAAAAGCTATTTGGGATTTAGATGAAAATCTAAATAAGAAGTATCAATTATAACTAGTTGTTACTTTTTGAAAATTAAATTTATGTGACATAAGGAACTTATAATAACTTCTAATGTAATATAAGCAATAATTAAATTGAAGGGTATTTATGAGAAAACTGATATTAATACTTTTATCACTGACAATTTTAACAGTGACATCCTCTAACGCCGCGATTTATAAAGGACAGAGAGCTTTTGTAAAGAAGTGTCTTAAGTGTCATGGCTCTGGACAAGAGTTTGTGGCACAGTACAAGATGAAAAAATGGAAAAAATGGATGAAGAAAAATGGTAAGCCTCTCGCTGATCTTCATTTAAAAAATAAAAAAGCTAAAGAGTCTTGGAAATATTTTGAAAGTAAAAAGTACACAAAAAAGGCAAAGCACTTAAAGCAGTTTCTTGTTGAGTATGCTAAAGATAGCGGTAACGTTCCCGCTTGTAACTAAACAAACATATTTAACTTTCTCTTTTGAAGCAGTATATCTGCTTCAATCCTCCCTCAATCCTTTGTAAAATCATCTTATTTAGCTAAAATACAAAACTTTTAAATCTACCAAGGAAATAAGCAAATGGATAAAATGTGGTCAGGACGCTTCTCTGTAAGCGCATCAAGTTTATTAGATCAATTTAATGCTTCTATAATGTATGACAGAAAACTCTATCGTGAAGATATTGAGGGCTCTTTAGCTCATGCCGCAATGCTTGCAAAGCAAGGAATCTTAAATAGTGATGAACTCATAGAGATTACAAATGGTCTCAATCAAGTTATGCAGGAGATAGAGTCTGGCGAGTTTGAATGGAAAATATCCGATGAAGATTTACACATGGGCATAGAGAAGAGACTTACTGCCATCATTGGCGATGCAGGTAAGAAACTTCATACTGCAAGAAGTAGAAACGATCAAGTGGCAGTTGACTTTAGACGTTATGTGCTCCGTAAAAACCTAAACATAGTTGACGCTTTGAAACTTTTAATGAAAGAAATCGTTATTATTGCAGATAAGCATACAGAGACACTTATTCCCGGAATGACGCATCTGCAACACGCCCAGCCAATTAACTTTGGTTTTCATTTAGGTGCTTATCTTTCAATGTTCAAGCGCGACATAGCTAGATTTGAAGACTCCTATAAACGAAACAATATCTCTCCACTTGGATGCGCGGCACTGGCTGGAACACCACATGACGTCGATCGTGAAATGACAGCGGATATACTAGGGTTTGATAGTGTAAGTGTAAACTGTTTAGATACAGTAAGCGATAGAGATTTTGCTCTAGAGATACTCTTTAATATTTCAACTATGATGATGCATATCTCGCGTTTAAGTGAAGAGATAGTAATGTGGTCTTCGTATGAGTTTGGGTTTGTTGAACTTAGCGATGAGTACTCAACAGGTAGCTCTATTATGCCACAGAAGAAAAACCCAGATGTTCCAGAGCTACTGCGTGGGAAAACTGGTCGCGTTTATGGCTCTTTAATGGGACTTTTAACAGTTATGAAAGGTCTTCCTTTAGCATACAACAAAGACACTCAAGAGGATAAAGAGGGTGTTTTTGATGCTGTTGAGACAGCTGAAATCTCTTTAGAAATCTTAAAAGAAGCGATGAAAACTATGGAAGTAAAATCCCATAATATGGAATCAGCTTGTGCTATTGGACATCTCTCCGCTACAGATTTAGCTGACTATTTAGTTGAGAAGTGTGACATACCTTTTCGTGAAGCTCACTTTATTACGGGGCGTGCAGTGGCAAAAGGTGAAGAGATAAACACTGATCTCTCTAAGATGGAGTTTAAACATCTAAAAGAGATAGATGAGAGAATAAATGAAGACGTGATAGAGTACTTAGGTCTTCGTCATTCGATGAATGCAAGAAGTTCACAAGGTGGAACATCAAGCGAGAGAACTAAAGAGCAGCTAGAGCATTTTAAAAAGTTTTTAGGAGTATAAGAGATGAAAGTAACAGTATCGCATAAAGAAGAGATGAAGTTTGAAGCAAAAACTTCTAAAAGCAGTTTTATTATTGATTGTCCAACAATTTCACCAATAGAGTATTTTTTATCTGGATTAATCACATGTAGTGCAACGGATATTGTGCTTATGCCTAAAAATCAAGGTAAAACAGTAACTGATTTAGTTGTAGATGGAGAAGTTCTGAGAAATGAAGCTCACCCTTGTAAATTTAAT
>JAYEHI010000278.1:0-23466 GCA_034659455.1 Campylobacterota bacterium
ATGAACTTTACAGTAGAGGGTGCAGCTCTAACAGATATTCCTGCAAAAGTTGTAACTATAGATATTAATACAACAGCTATAGTAGATGAGAAATATGATAATTACGAAATGACAGTATTACCAGAATCAAATGTAACAATTACAGCTGATTCACAAGAAGTTGTAATCGATGTTTATTTAGAAGATAACAGTACAAAGGCACCTGTACCGAATGAGCTTGTTCTACTTGAGTTTTTTAATGCATTAAAAGGGACGATGGCAAGTTTTAGTGCTTCCACAGATGCAAACGGTCATGCGGTATTTAACTATACAGCTCCAAGTGATATTTCAGATGTTAATGGAACAGATCACAACATGACATTTAAACTAAGTGCTACTTCTGATGTGAATGATTCTACTCAGATACTTTTTGATGATTCAATTGGAGATCCAAAATACATTGGTTATGAGATTGTTTCAGTAGTGAGCAATAATACAATCAGAGTTGGACTACAGGAAAAAGTTATTGATATTTATCTCAAAGATGATGAAGGGAAACTCGCTTCAGATGAGAGAGTGCTTATAGACTTCTTTGATGGCTCAAATGGAACTATGAATGCATTTAGTGGCATTACTGATACTAATGGGCATATAATTTTCAACTACACTTCACCAGAGACTGTAAGACAGGGCGATGAGCACAATGTTACATTTAGACTTGAAAACAGACCATCTATAGAAGAGATAGTTGTGTTTACAGTTGGAACAAATAGTGGTGGTAGTGACTATAGTGATTATAACTTATCTGTTGTAGAACCAGTAACAAAAACAGTTACAGCATCACTGCAGTCAGTCGTCATTGACCTGTATTTAGAAGATATGAATGATAGACCAGCGGCAGATCAGTTGATACTCCTTGATTTTTTCAATGGAAATAAAGGTACTATGACTGAGAACTTATCGGGGACAGTGAGTGGATTTAGTGGTGCTACAGATGCAAATGGTCATGCAGTGTTTGAGTATACAGCACCGGTTGATATTAGTGATTTTAATGGCACTATCCTTACTTTTAGAATGGATAATAATACATCGATAGAGCAAAATGTCACAATAAATGTAGATACAAATGCATCAGCAAAAGATTACACAGACTACACTATCTCACTAGTCGATGTAAACAGGACGATTACACAAAGTTCTCAAGCAGAAGTGTTTGATGTCTACTTAGAAGATAACTCTACAGGAGTAGCTAAGCCGGCAGTGGGCGATACTATAGTTGTAGACTTCTTCGATGGAAATAGTGGTACGCTTGATAGATTTAGTGCAGTTACAGATGATAATGGTCGTGTGGCATTTACCTATACAGCACCAGTAGATTTGAGTGACTTAAATGGTACTACTATAACTTTCAGAGTGCAAAATACATCAATAGATAATAATAAGGTTGATTCAACATTCACAGTGAGTTCAAATGCCTCTTCACTCTCAAGACTACAGGTAGCGACCTCTAGCATAACTCTCAGTCAAGACGCAGAGACACAGAGTGTGACTATCTTAGCGTTTAATGGAAATGGCGAGGCATTTGATGGTGGTAGAGTTACTGTACGTTACCCAGATGTGATAGTAGATGGAAATGTCTCAGGTGGTGTTTTTGCTCAAAATAGTGTAGATATTGTCAATGGACAGGCTATCTTTAGCTTCACTGGTCCAGATCCATTAGTTTCTGAGAATCCACTTAATTTTTCTTTTGTCTATAGTGAAGATAGTGACATAAACACTACACTTACAGTAAATTATGTCCCAGATATCGCAAAAATAGTCATCGACAACGGAAATACTATAGAGGTGACTCAAAATGGAGAGATAGTGATTATAAATCTCTCAGTGTATGATAAAGACAACTCATTTTATCCTGATGGAAATATCAAGATTAAGTATCCAGATGAAGTTCTCACTGGTAAAAATGTAGGGAGTTTTGACACAACCACTGCAGCTGTTGTTGATGGAAAAGCGAGCTTTAATTATACTGCTCCAAATCCTTTAGATGGTAATGACTCTATCATCTTTACTTTTTATCATGATGCACAGCCAGTTCTCTCAGAAAAAGATCTCAACATCTCTATAGTTCCAGAAGCTGGGCAGATTGTACTTACTAACTATGTCTTAGATGCAGTCTATGAGACAAGTATGAATCTTGATACATCAAAAGGGATGACTTTTTATGTAGAGGATGATAAGGGTGTGCGCATTGATGATGCTAATGTTACCTCTATGGACGTGACTGTACTTAATGCAGAGTTAGCCGAGCTAGAAGATACATCTGGAAACTCAGGAAGTTCACTAAGTGTAGCTGGTGAAAACAGTGTACAGATGAATCTGAAGTCAAAAACCATCTCTGGTGTTGTCCCTGTGAGAGTCTACTCAGAGTTTAAAGATGCAAATAACAATGATAGAAATCTTACCAAAGTATTCAATGTAGTCATCCTCTCTGGAGCGCCTACAGCTATGAGTCTATCTTATGCTAGTACAGAACAAAATGCAGAAAACGCTAAGTTTGTAGAGAACTGGGTACTTACAGTGACTGATAAGTATAACAACTTAGTCAATACAACGCCATCAGTCTCTATGGGTGCACTTATAGGGTATGCTGATGATAGCAGTTCAACCACAGGAATAAATGATGCAAATTATCTCTACTATGAGTCATCAGTTAATGATGGAAACCTTACAGATGCAAATCCAGATACATTTAGCTCCTCTAGAGATGCCTTTGATAATGTAGACATAGTCAATGATAAATTAGTCCTTTTTGGCGGAGATGGTTATAAGTTCAATGCATATGGTAAATGGGATATTAACGATATCAATGCATCTAACCAGCTTGAACTGCTAGATGATTTTAATGGTACTACAGTCGAAGAGCTTAGCTATGCAGTAGGAAATAACTTTAGAAATGAAGTGTGTGATGGCTCGCCTGTAGTTGCCAATGTCTATGCAAAAGATGGAGACAACATATTAGGAAGCACAGGAAGCATGATTATTCAGGTTGAGTATGACTACTATCTTGTTGGAAAGAGTATTGTGCTATGGACGAACTTAGTAGGGGAAAACAATAACACTTCAGTTAGAGTTGGGTTAGGTAAAAAAGTGACACTAAGAGGACAAGGTCTAGAGAGCCCTGAATATTCTCTTTCTCCTGATTATAATGGGACAATTAGTTTACCTGTAAAAATTACTAATACTGTTGAGTATTATAAAAATGCTAGATTCGTTTATTCAACAAAGACATCCTCATCGGTTACTATTAATAATATTGTTACAACATCATTTGATGAAAATATTTACAGTTGTGAATTAAATACAACTGAGGCTAGTGGGCAGGTTGTTTATCATGGCGGGATTGCTTATGTTGATGTGAATGTTACAGCAGATAATAGTGGTGGAACAATACAACTAGAAAATATAATCCCCCGTAGTGAATTTTAAAAGGAAATTAAATGATAAAAAGTAGATTACAAAAAGTACTATTAGGATTAGTTATAGTTAGTTCATCCTTAATGTCTGATACATCAATTTATAGAAATGAAAGTAATTCTCTCGTTGGTATAGAGGGTGGGATAGATGCTCTTAACTATGAGTATGGAGTCCGAACGAACAATACTATAAATAATACTTGGCTTGGGCATGCAGGTCTTAAAATTGGTGCTGAATCAAAAGACTTTAGAGTTTTTTTAAGTGGTAGATATTTTTATGATAATGAAAGTAGACATGATTATATAATGACTTATGGTGCTGAAATTCAGTATAAGTTTAATATATCAAAATTTTTCAATGCTTATATGGGAGCTAATGCAGGTATAGCAAATATGGCATTTAGAGCTAATGGAGAAAACTTCACTCGCACAATTTCTGATCCATATTATGGTGGAGACTTAGGGTTTAATATTCATTTAGGTAAACAAGTGGACTGGGAACTTGGCGGAAGAGTTATGAGCATACAAGCTGATAACATTAGAGAAGGTAAAACATACCATGTAAACCAAATAGTTTCAGCATACACAAGTATTATCTTTAAATGGAAGATGGACTAGTTAATCTCATCCTTGATGATTTTAGCTAGCTCGCTACATTGAGATATTTTCTGAGTATACGTTAGTTTATCTTGTAAAAGTATATCTACAAAAGCACTCCCAACAATCACACCATCTGCACCAAGAACTTTCTCTTTCGCAGTTTTAGCATTTACACCAAACCCAACATAGACTGGCGTTTGGGAGTATTTTTTTATAGAGCTTAAAAATGGTTGCAAATCTTCTGCTTGACCAGAACCCGTGATACCAGTATAAGCTACCATATATATGAACTTTTGCGCATTACTTATGACTTCTTTTATTCTACTTTCGCTATCGGTAGGCGCTACGAAAGATATGTTTGCAAGAGAGTTGGCTTCAAAAAGCTCTTTGTATAAAAGAGACTCCTCATGTGGAAGATCTGGAATGATAAGTCCATTTACTCCTAACTGATTTGCTAGAGGAAGTAGTCTGCTCATATCTTGCTGATAAAAACTATTGAAGTATCCCATCCAGAGTGTATCGACTTTTGGAGCCACCTCTTTAGATATATCAAGAAGATGTTCAAACTTGAACCCAAGTTCAAGTGCTTTATGGTTCGCTTTTTCGATTAAAGGACCATCAGCTACAGGATCAGAAAAAGGAACCCCAAACTCTAAGGTGTCAACACCATTTTCTCCAAGGGCTAATGCCAAGTCTATGCTAAATGATTTTTCTGGATATCCAGAAGTAATGTATGCTACAAGTTTTTTCAATTTTATTTTTCCAAGTCAGGTATTTTTAGTAGAGAGTATTTAATTTTACTGAGTTCATTATCAAGTTTAAGGTCATCATGCCAAGATGCGAACATATCGCTTATGGCTAAGAGCCAGTTAGTTGTTTCTTCGCTTACAGGTGGCTTTTTTGTTCTAAGTATCTCTAACTCATCTTCAACAAATGAAGCAAGTTTACTCATGGGCACTATTTTTAAATAGCCTGATGCGGATTTAATGTTATGAAATACGCGGAAAAGTTCATCAACACTACGTTGATACATATTTGGTTTTGCGAGGTCTATTATCATTACTTCCATACTATCTACCATCATTGAGTAATGATCAAGAAATTCATCTACGATTTCGAAATCAAAGTTAGCATCTAAATCGCTTCGTACACCCATTAAAAAATTCTCCTATAATGTTAGGATTATAGCAATTTTTAGTTAAAATACCTTAATTAATATATAAAGAGTTATAAAATGCGTAAAAAATTAACAATTTCTTCCATAAAAAAAAGTAAAGGAAATAAGCCCTTAGTGATGATAACGGCATATGATGCACTGTTTTCAAAGCTAGTCTCCCAGAGTGCGGACATGATACTTGTAGGCGATAGTCTAAACATGAGTTTTGCAGGTAAAAGCGATACTATTAGCACAACATTAGATCAGATGATTTACCATACAAATGCAGTGTGTGCAGGAGCTCCAGAGAGTTTTGTAGTGTGTGATATGCCATTTGGTTCGTACATAAACAAAAACGAAGCACTTAGAAACTCTATAGAAGTTTTTCAAAAGACGCAAGCGGACTGTGTAAAGATAGAGGGTGGAGCTGATAAAGCAGATATAGTGAAGAGTTTGACTGATAATGGCATAGCGGTATGTGGTCATATTGGACTATTACCTCAGTCGGTACGTAGCGAGGGTGGTTACAAGGTTAAAGGCAAAACAGAAGAAGAGGCTACATCGCTTATTGAGGACGCTAAGGCTATTGAGAAAGCGGGTGCATTTTGTATGGTCATAGAGGGTGTAAAAGCCGAAGTTGCCAAAGCTGTAGCTGAGGCAGTGGAAGTTCCAGTTATCGGGATAGGTGCTGGAAAAGATGTTGATGGTCAAGTGCTTGTATTTTCGGATATGTTAGGACTCTTTGAAGCTTTTACTCCTAAGTTCGTAAAGAAGTATATGGATGGAGCATCTTTAGTAAAAAGTGCAGTTGCTAGTTATGCAGATGAAGTGAAAAAAGGAGAGTTCCCTCAAGAGGTTCACACTTATTAATGGATGATAGACTTGTTGAAATAGAAACCTTTAGCATGGAAGAGGAGAGTAGTGAAGTTACTCTTCGCCCTGATGCATGGAGTGAATATATAGGTCAAGAACAGATTAAAAAGAATTTAAGTGTTTTTATAGAAGCATCAAAAAAACGCGAAGAAGCTCTTGATCATGTTCTCTTTTATGGACCTCCCGGACTTGGTAAAACAACTCTTGCACTTATCATTGCAAACGAGATGAACACAAACATCAAAGTTACAGCGGCTCCTATGATAGAAAAGAGTGGAGATTTAGCAGCTATACTCACAAACTTGGAAGAGGGGGATATACTCTTTATTGATGAGATTCATCGGCTCTCACCTGCGGTGGAAGAGATACTCTACTCCTCTATGGAAGATTATAGAATAGATATCATTATAGGGAGCGGTCCAGCTGCACAAACAGTTAAAATAGACCTGCCAAGGTTTACTCTTATAGGTGCGACGACTCGTGCAGGGATGCTCTCAAACCCACTTCGTGATAGATTTGGTATGAGTTTTAGAATGCAGTTTTACAACTCTGAGGAGCTCGCACGTATCATTGAACAAGCATCAAACAAACTCGAACGTGAAATTGTAAAAGAAGCATCATTAGAGATAGCTAAACGCAGCCGAGGAACACCTCGTATAGCTTTGCGTTTGCTTCGACGTGTAAGAGATTTCGCAGAGGTGGCTGAAGAGTTACACATAAATCACTCTCGCACACAGTATGCTCTTAATGAACTTGGCATAAACTCACACGGTTTTGATGAGATGGACCTGCGTTTGCTAAACCTTCTAGTCTCTGCTAAAGGGCGAGCGATGGGTTTAAGTTCGATAGCGGCTTCTTTGAGTGAGGATGAGGGCACGGTTGAAGATGTTCTAGAGCCATACTTGATTGCTAATGGCTACTTGGAGCGTACGGCGAAAGGGCGTCGTGCAACTCGAGCGACATATGATGTACTTAATATGGAGTATGTAAATAGCGATGGGACACTCTTTTGAAGCCACAGTACTTCATAGCGATTCTTTTTGCGACATCGCTTTATGGGATGTACTTCCTCTATAAACCATTTTTATTGGTGATAGTGATAGCAGCTCTACTTGCAATATCGACCTCAAATATTCAAAAATATTTAGAAAAGTATCTAAAAAATAGACTTGCAGCCGCTTCAGTGTCAAGTGTTCTTTTAGCAGCTCTGTTTTTTGCACCACTTGGGTATTTTTTAGCCACGTTGAGCATAGAGTTAAATTCAGTCTCTACAGAGACTTTACAAAAAATAGAGAACTACTTAAGAGGCTTTGTAGAGACTCCTCCCCCTTATCTACTATTTTTAAAACCATACCTGAATGACGCTCTTCAAAATATGAATATGAATAGCCTAACCGCAAATGCACTTAGCATTGCCGGTAAAATAGGCTCGTTTAGTGCGGGTTTTTTAAAAAACGCATTTTTGGTAATCGTCTTTTATTTTTTTGCTCAGTATAACGGTGAAGTGATTGTTTCGTTTTTAAAACGTGTGGTTCAGATGTCTGTAGATGAGAGCAGTGTTTTAGCAAGAGAGCTCTCGGATGTTATGAGTGTTGTTTTTTACTCTATCATCGCTACGGCAATGTTTGAAGGTGTATTATTTGGAGCGGCTATATCTTATATGGGTTACAACGGTCTTCTTTTTGGTATCATGTATGGTTTTGCTTCTTTGATTCCCGTTGTCGGTGGTGTTTTAATGTGGCTTCCATTTATGATATATGAGTTTTCGGTTGGCAACAGTTCAAATGCCATCTTTATAGCACTCTACTCTATCGTGGTTATCTCTATCATAGCGGATACTTTTATAAAACCGCTCATAATAAAAGAGATCAATAAGCATCTCTTAAAAGAGAATGATACAAAGTTAAATGAGCTTGTTATATTTTTTGCGATTATTGCCGGACTTACCACTTTTGGGTTTTGGGGAATGATTTTAGGACCCGCAATTACAGCATTTTTCTTAACAATTCTCAAACTCTTTGAAGCACGTACCAAAGAGTGTCAAGATAAAAATATCAATATCTAACTGTTGATGGGGCTTACTTGTATATTTCCGGGTGGTCATTCTTAAAGCGACGATGGAGCCAGAACCAAAATTTCGGCTCTTTTCTTATGAGTTCACTCAACCAGTCCGCTTGAAGCTGCGTCGCTTTTAATATATCTGCTTTTTCATCATCTGTCTTTTCAACGGGAATCTCATCAAATAGCATCAGAGTATAGTTCTCTTCATCATCAGTTCTGATGCTAACAGGAATAACTGCTGCATTAAATTTTCTTGCCATGTAAGCAGGGGTGTAGGTTTGGCGCAATGGTTTGCCTAAGAACTCTACCATAACTCCCTCTTGCGGATTTATGTTTGTGTCTATTAAGATGCCACTCGCTTTTTTAGCCTTGATGAGTTTAATAAGTGGTTTAGCGACATTTGTCTTCTCTAGGTTTGTATTTCCAAACCTAGCGCGACCCTCTAAAAGCCACTCTTCATAGACTCTATTTTTCATTTTCTTGTAGACTGCGGCTACTGGCTCGACAAAAGCTCCAAGAGAGGCACCACCAAGTTCCCATGATGAGTAGTGAGTGGTTATGTAGATAACGGCTCGTCCCTCTTTGTGAACTTTTTGTACCGCTTCAATATTTTCTACAGTAATCTTTTTTTCTAACTCCTCAAGAGTCATATTTCTAAGCTCTAAAATATGTAAAAAGTTAAAGATAAGATTTTTAAAACTATATTTTACGATGGTATTTACTTCTTCTTCACTCATCTTACCATCGAAAGCAAACTCAAGGTTTTGTCTTACTATGCGCCTATGTTTTGGTGAGAGATAGTAAGCAAGAGTCGCTAAAGATGAAAAAAAAGCCTTACGAAAATTTCTTGGTAAAAGCATAAGTGTCTTTTCTAAAATTAGTAGTAGTTTATAGCCCATGTAAAAGCTCCTTCGCCTTGTCTAAAATATCTTTGTATAAAATCTCTTTGATAGAGAAGTCATTTTTGTCGATTTTTAAAATATTCACTTCTGATGGAGATTTTATACCGATATTATAGGGTGTTTGATAAATCATTCTTGTGGTAGTTGGACCTAGTAGAGTAATCGATGGGATGTTTTGAGCCCATGCCATATGCGTGGGTCCTGTATCGTTTCCTATAAGTAGGTCCATTTGGGATATAAAGGAGACAAGTTCATCTAGTTTTAGCTTTGGAGCTAGAGTCGCATACTCTGATTTCTCACAGATCCACTCGGCGTTTACTCTCTCCTCTTCACTTCCCCAAATTATGTAAACTTTCTCTTTTAATGAATTGCAGAGTTTAAGAACTTTTTCTTTTGGGTATATTTTAGATTCCCAAGAAGCACCAATGACGAAGGCGATATTTTTTACTTTATTGTTAAGAACAATGTTATTAGTGATAGGGAAAATCGGTTTTTTATTTAAAATCATCGCATCGCTTATCTCAAAGCCTAATGCATCGCCTATTAAAAACGTATTACGATTAACTACTCCTATCCCATAGGCAATATTAGAAGAGTTTTTGTAAAGCGAAGCAGCTAAAGACTCTCTCGTGGAGTTTTTATCAAAACCGTGTGTGTTAGAACTAAGAAGCCGTGAAACGATAGCTGATTTAAGTAGTCCTTGCATATCTATAACAATGTCAAAGTCATTTAAGTTACGAAGTTTTTTAACAGTTTCTTTGAAAAGAGAGAGGCTTTTGGTTTTTTTGACTTTTTTGAGGTTGATAGTGTGAACCTTGCTTATTAGAGGATGGTTCTGCAGAAGTGGAGCAAAAACTTCTTCTGTAATCCACTCTATTTTAGCATCAGGGTAGTGGGTATGAATAAACTGTAAAACCACAGCACTATTTACAATGTCACCAAGAGCAGAAAGCCTTACTATCGCTATATTTTTTATATTTTTATTCATTAATGACATTATATCTAAGTTTAGATTTCCTCTATAAAGTTTATTATTAACCCAATTTTGTTAAACTATAAAATATAAGGAGCCCGAATATGGAGTTAAGTTTTCAAGCAATTTTATTTATTATAGCTGGTGCAGTCGTTGGGTGGTTTTTGAGTTATTTAAAATCGCGTTTTGAGATGAGTGCTTATAAAAAAGAGATTAAAGAGTATAAAGAGCACTTAAATCGTCAGATGAAAATAACAAACGAGGGGAATAAGAATCTTGAAAAAGATTTAGAAAACCTCAAAAAAGAGAATGAAAATCTCAGAATTACAGTGCAAACCTTAGGTCAAAAACCTGGTCGTGCAGAGATAAAACTTTTAAATATTTATGATAGTGCGCTGAGAAAGATGATGATGAAGGCTCCTGGTTTTTCTACTGCATGGGAGATGTCGCTTCAAGAAGCACAGAGTGAATATGAGGAGAATGAAAAAGGCTTAAAAGGAATCATGAAAAAAGTATTTGGACCGAGTATAACACAACAGCCATCTGCTCATATGCATCATACTGGAGAACTTCCAGAGGGTTTTGAGAGTAAGTAATATAAATGTAATTGTAAGTTGGATATAATCCGAAAAATTTAATCCATAAAGGCAAGATGAGATGGTAGCAGCAGACATACAACTCTTTTCTGAGGGACGAACAAAAGCAAGAGCATATTTTTGTTATCTTTTTTCAAAGAACATTCCAAATAGACTCCCATCTCTAAGTCAGGAGATGATACTTCCGCGTTTACTAAAAATAAAAGCGGATTTAGAGAACTGTGAGGGTGTTTACCTTTTAGACAACAAAGGTGTACAAGTTACTGCGACGCATGCCGCAGATAGAAATATTGTTGAAGACGAAGGAAAGATTAGAGCAAATCGTGCTTATTATTATCGTGCCGTAAGAGAAGAGCGCTGTACGATTACAGATCCTTACCCATCTCTAATTACACAAGAGATGACCGTAACGGCTTCTGCTCCAATTTTTAGTGAAACTGGTGAACTAAAATATGTAGCTTGTTTGGATATGCCTTTAGATGATGTTTTAAAAATCTCTAGGTTAAACACTTACGATAGCTTTTTTTCAAAAATGTTTAAGTACACTTACTCACTTTTTGCCTTTGCTCTGATTGCTGTAGCTTTACTGCTATTTAGTCATGGTGTTCAGAGCTTTTTTGTCAAAGAGATAACTCTTTCGCATCTTTCCATTGACGCGATGTTCAAGGCGACTATTCTTTTGACGCTCTCTTTAGCCATATTCGATTTGGCAAAAACCTTGATAGAAGAAGAGGTCTTGGGTTACCATAAAGAGGTGAATATCTCTGGCCCACATAAGACAATGGTCAAGTTTTTGGGTTCCATTATCATTGCTCTCTCCATTGAAGCTTTGATGTTAGTGTTTAAGTTTGCCATTACAGATCCAGACAAGTTGATGGATGCAATATATATAATAGTGGGTGTCGCTCTACTTGTGATAAGTTTAGCGGTATATATTAGGTTTACCCGCACAAACAATAGAGAGAATTAATGATAGCGATAGTAGATTACAACATGGGAAACTTAGCGAGTGTGAAAAACGCTTTTGCTAAGCTAGGAGAAGAGACGGTAGTCGAGAGTAATCCTCAAAAGTTTCAAGAGTATGACAAGTTGATACTTCCAGGTGTTGGCGCTTTTGGAGACGCGATGGAGCATCTTCGCGAGAGAAATATGATAAACGCCATCAAAGAGTTTGCAGCGAGTGGCAAGCCAATGATAGGTATTTGTCTTGGAATGCAGTTGCTTTTTGAATCAAGTGAAGAGTTTGGTGAGCACGAAGGCTTAGGGCTCATCAAGGGACATGTAAAAGCATTTGACACAACTGCATTTAGTGAGCCATTAAAAGTTCCTCACATGGGCTGGAATAGAGTGTTTACAAAAGAGCATCCACTTTTTGAAGGACTTGATGAAAACCACTATCTCTATTTTGTGCACACTTTTCATGTAACTTGCGATAATGAAGAGGATATTATAGGAGAGAGTGATTATGGATATAAATTTACATCTGCAGTAGCTCATAATAACATTATGGGAATTCAACCTCACCCAGAAAAAAGCCATGAGAATGGATTGAAAATTTTAGAAAACTTTATAGGATTATAATAACAATGACTTTATACCCAGCGATAGATTTAAAAGATGGACAGGCAGTTAGACTAACAAAGGGTCTTATGGATAGTGCAAAAATATATTCAAACGAGCCATATGAACTTGTAAAAAAGTTTGAAGAGATGGGTGCTGAGTGGGTACACTTGGTAGATTTAAATGGTGCTTTTGCGGGGGAACCTAAAAACTTAGACTCCATTGTAAAGATTAGAGAAAATTGTAACGTAAAACTTGAGCTCGGTGGCGGCATCCGTGATGAAGAGACTATTAAAAAGATGCTAGAAATAGGAATAGATAGAATTATTTTAGGCTCTATCGCAGTTAAAGATCCTCAGTTTGTTAGAGATATGGCGAGTAAATACCCAATAGCGGTTGGAATAGACGCCATTGATGGTTACGTCGCGGTGGAAGGCTGGGGAGAGGTTTCCTCTATGAAGGCTACGGACTTAGCAAAAGAGTTCGCAAATGCCGGAGTAGAAGCTATAATCTGTACAGATGTTGGTAAAGATGGAACACTAAGCGGTGTTAACGTTGACTTTACTTTAGACATTGCAAGAGCTAGTGGTGTGAGTACTATTGCGAGTGGTGGTGTGAAAGATGCTGAGGACATTCAAGCCCTTATTACGACTAAAGAGGTTGATGGCGTTATCATAGGAAAAGCTTATTATGAGGGCACTCTTGATCTACCTAAAATGTTTAAACTTTTAGATTAATAGAAAAACAAACAAAATTTTGCTATTATTAGAACAATAAAATTTATAAAATATAAAAGGATTTCAATTGAAATTACTTGTTGTTGATGATAGCTCTACAATGCGTCGTATTATTAAAAATACACTTGCTCGTTTAGGATACAAAGATATTTTAGAGGGTGCTGATGGTGTTGAGGGGTGGGCGGCTATGGACGCTAACCCTGATATTGATATGTTAATTACCGACTGGAACATGCCTGAGATGAATGGTCTTGAGCTAGTTCAAAAAGTTCGTGCAGATGAACGTTTTAAAGACACTCCGATTATAATGGTAACTACGGAAGGTGGTAAAGCTGAAGTAATTACAGCACTTAAAGCGGGTGTTAACAACTATATCGTTAAACCATTTACTCCTCAAGTACTTAAAGAAAAACTAGGTGCCGTAATGGGTGTCGCTCAGTAATGCAAGAGCATTACTACGAGTTAGTAGTTAAAGTCTCCTCTCATAATTCACTTTTTTCAGATTTTTTATCAGATACTTTACCAGTTGGTTTTGAAGAAGTAGATGACGGTTTTGTTGTTCGTAGTGAAGATGAACTAGATACTATCATTTGGGGTATAGAGCAGTTTACAGAAGCACTTCAAAAAGCTCTTGGAACTGTGATAGAAGTTGAATGCAAGCAGAGTAAACTAAAAAACAGCGATTGGGTCAAATCGTATCAACAGAGTATTAAGCCTCTTAAAATCGAAAGATTTTACATACATCCTACATGGGATGAACCTAGTAGTGAACTTATCAATATCGCTATAGATCCAGCCCTAGCTTTTGGAACTGGACATCACCCTACAACAGCTTCAGCACTTAAAGCGGTATCTCAGTATGTCAAAAAAGATTCTGAAGTTTTAGACGTCGGTTGCGGTAGCGGCATTCTTGGTATTGGAGCTATTTTGCTCGGTGCTACAGTAGATGCATGTGATACTGATCCCGTTTCTGTGGAAAACACGATTGTAAACGCTAAGTTAAACGATGTAGAGTTTAGAAGTATTTGGGAAGGCTCCGCTTCAGTTACAGAGAAGAAGTATGATGTTGTAGTGGCAAACATAGTTGCGGACGTATTAACTTTCATAGCAAGCGAACTTAAAAATGCGTTAAAGAGCGATGGAATACTTGTATTGTCTGGAATATTAGATAAGTATGAGAGTAAAGTTCTAAACTTTTATAAAGATTGTGAACTGATTGAGAAGATACAACAAGATGAATGGATTACATTAATCCTAAAACTAAAATAATAAAAGAGATAAATAGAGATGTCAAATCAAGAAAACGATAATAATAACGATAATAATTTTTTTAATAAAAACCCCCTAATAACTTTCGCTGTTTTTTCAGTAATCATTATAGTTCTATTTAAAGTACTAGTTGGTGATGGAAGTGGAAGTAACAACGGAGCTTTAGGAACAAATACTAGAGTTAAACAAGTAAGCTACTCTGAGCTAAAATCTTTGGTAGAGTCAAAAAGTGTTGCAAAAGTCGAAATAGGGCAAAGTTATATAAAAGCCAAATCAGTTGACGGCTCTCAAGTATATACTACTCGTATCGTTAAGGGTGACAACAAGCTTGTTGAAGCGCTTGACAGACAAGGTATAGAGTATGAAGGTTTTAGTGAAACAAATTGGTTCACTGAGATGTTTGGATGGCTCTTTCCTTTTCTTCTTATCATTGGAATATGGATGTTTTTTGCAGGACGCATGCAAAAAAGTATGGGCGGTGGTCTTCTTGGAATGGGTCAATCTAAAAAGATGGTCAACTCCGAAAAACCAAAAACAAAGTTTGACGATGTTGCTGGGGTTGAAGAGGCGAAAGAAGAGGTTCAAGAGATTGTCGACTTCTTGAAGTATCCTGCTCGTTATGTTGAGATAGGGGCAAAGATTCCTAAGGGAGTTTTGCTTGTAGGTTCACCAGGTACTGGTAAGACACTTCTTGCAAAAGCCGTTGCAGGTGAAGCTGAAGTGCCTTTTTTCTCTGTGACTGGTTCAAGCTTTATAGAGATGTTTGTGGGTGTGGGTGCGGCTCGTGTTCGTGATCTGTTTGAACAAGCAAAAAAAGACGCTCCAAGCATTATATTTATTGATGAGATAGATGCCATTGGTAAGAGTCGTGCAAGCGGTGCTAACATGGGTGGAAACGATGAGAGAGAACAGACCCTCAATCAGCTTCTTGCAGAGATGGATGGTTTTGGTACTGATACTCCAGTTATCATTTTGGCTGCAACTAATAGACCTGAGATTCTTGATCAAGCACTACTAAGACCAGGGCGTTTTGATAGACAAGTTCTAGTTGATAAGCCTGACTTTGAAGGTCGTGTTAAAATTCTTCATGTACACATGAAAGATGTGAAAATGGACAAAGACGTGGAGATAGAAGAGATAGCTCGTTTAACAGCTGGTTTAGCAGGTGCAGATCTTGCAAATGTTATCAATGAAGCAGCACTCTTAGCTGGAAGAAAAAGTCAAAAAACAGTAAGACAACAAGATCTTTTTGAGTCAGTTGAGCGTGCTATCGCAGGTCTTTCTAAAAAATCTCGTCGTATCAATCCTAAAGAGAAAAAAATAGTGGCTTATCATGAGAGTGGACACGCACTTTTAGCTGAAACTACGGTTGGTGCTAAAAAAGTTTCCAAAGTCTCTATAGTCCCTCGTGGACTTGCAGCATTAGGTTATACTCTTAACAAACCAGAAGAGGATAAGTTCATGATGCAGAAGCATGAGTTGTGGGCTGAAGTAGATGTTCTACTTGGTGGTCGTGCAGCTGAAGAAGTTTTCATAGGTGAAATCTCAACAGGTGCTGGAAATGATTTAGAGCGCGCTACTGACATCATCAAGTCTATGGTACAGACATATGGTATGAGTGACATAGCTGGCTTAATGGTACTTGAAAAGTCTCGTCAATCATTCTTAGGTGCTGGTGGTCAAGCTCCTCGTGAATATAGCGATAAGATGGCTGAAAATATGGATGCTTTTATTAAGGACTCTTTAGACGAGCACTATAAAAATGTGCTTCAAAGACTTCACGAATATAGAGATGCTATCGAAGATATGGTTGCACTTCTTTACAAGAAAGAAAACATAACTGGCGAGGAAGTAAGAGAGATTATTAAAGCATTTGAGGAATCAAATGGTTTAGAGAGCAAATTAGACGAGCAGTTAGATGACATAAGTGAAGAACTTAAGGTTGATGCTTCTATGATAGATAAGAGTAATGAGACTGAGAATGAAGGGAAGTAATCTACTGCCAATCGCTAAAGAGGGGCTGTTTTGCATTAGCTCTGCCTTAGCACTATTTCTTTTTTTTATATTGATAGATTTAGAGTTTTTAGCTTTTTTGGCGTTTGCTTCATCTATGGTGCTTGTTTATTTTTTTAGAAATCCTGAACGTGAGCTTCCGATGTTTGAATCTTCGAGTGTAATCTCTCCATGCGATGGTGTGGTGAAGTCTATAGTAGAGCTAGAAGACTCTGAGTATGCTTATAGAGTTGACATTGAGAGCAATCTCTCTGACATAGCAATACTTAGAGCACCAATTAGCGCTAAAGTTCAGGAGTTAGAGAAGTTCAATGGCACTAGAGTGGCTAAAAAAAGTAAACTTTTTTTAGATACGAACGAGAGAGGGAGTTTGGTCTTTAAAGGCGATAATGCAAACAGTGTAAAAGTTACTCACAGATTGAAAGAGAGTTTTGCTCCTCTCTTTATGGATGTAAAAAAAGCAGTTTCTCTTCAACAGTCCGCAAGATATGGCTTTATGCTAAACGGTGTAACGAGTCTCTATCTACCTCATAACTTTAGACTCAACGTTAGTGTGTCAGACGAATTAAAAGCTTCCGAATCTCTTATGGGTTATTTTTCTTAAAAAGTAACTCTTGTGTATCTATCTCAAAGTCAAAATAGCTAGAGATAAATCCCTCTTTAGTAATTCGTGAGAGCTGTATAGTCGCTCCAGAATTATTTTTAATCTCCATATATAAAAGTGCTAAAGCAAAACGACTCTCAAAAAGTGTAGAGTTTTTGAGTTTAGATAACTCTAAAAGAGCTATGGCATTTGAATGATGATCTGCTGCGGTAGAGGCTACCGCTCCCAAGAAAAGTGTATATGCATCTCTAACCTTTAACTCGTCTATAAGGTGATTGTACATCGTGTATGCCTCTTCAAACTGCTTGTCATAAAGAGATGCTAATGCCAAGGCACTCTCAATCTCGTGAGTCTCTTTATCCGTAGTGGCTAGTACGTCTTTGAGTTGTTTGCGAAGGAAGTAGAGTTTACCGACAATAAGGTTCTGTTGTATATATAGAAACCTTGTGATGTAGGGACCGTAGTATAAATCATTAAAAGTAAAGTCTTGTTCTTTTAAGTAGCCAAGGACTTTCATTGCATATTTTTTCGGTGTAAGCTCAGCAAAATGAGCGTCTATATATATGAGTCGGGGCAGTATCTCATCTGGAAGCAAAGTGCTTAGTTTAGAACTTGAGCGCTGTGCAACTTCTAGGTTGTTAAGTTTAAGTGCTATTATAGTGTCAAGAAGTAGGTAAAGGGGCCTCTGTTTGTAGTCTTTATCTAGCCAGTCAACGGCAGATATATAGTTGTTTTCACTTATATAGAGTAGAGTCTTATAGAGATCGTTCTCTTCACTCTGTTCTTCATGTATCACCGCCTCAGTGATTATGGATTTGAGTTTTGTACTCTCTTTGTTTATGAGTTGACTAGTCATGACTGCATATATTCCAGAGAGGTAGTTTCTAGCATCAAGATAGTATGAGCGTAAAAAATGTTTATTTGCTTCTTTTATATTGCCCATTTGCGCATATGTGAGGGCAAGGTCGTAGTGTAAAATAGAGTGTTTAGGTTGTATTTTTACAAGCTCTTGAAGTTGTAGATTTGCTTCTCTTATTTTAAGGGATAGAGCTTTTTTTATAGCTTGAGTAATACCAATGTTTACATTTGAAGAAGCAGAACTAGTTTTGAGGTACTCTTTGGCAGACTCTATATTGTCGATGTAAATATTAGCATTCCCTTTACGAATATAACTTATTGTCTGATTAGCGTTAAAAATTTTGTATGGAGAGAAGGAAAATATCTTTTGATAAATTGTATTTTTACTTTGAATAAGTGTGTTTCTATATCTATTTTGAGCTTTAAGTGGATCAAAGATTCCGGATTGAAGTTTTACTTTTATAGGGTAGTGAGTATAGACTTCATCAGGAAACATATCAGTAATATTGTTAATCTGAGAAGCCGCTTTTTGTAAGTTTCCAATTCTTATGTTTATAAGGGCGAGTGCTAGCTGAGACTTGACGGGCTGTATGTTTTTAATAATTGCTTCATCGAAGTGGTTTTTTGCTAGAGCAAAGTCGCCAACTCTACTATATAGAAGAGCAAGAGAAAAATCATCCAAGTCAGAAAAGTTTTTCTCCATCACCTCTATAGCTTCGTAGTCGTTTTCATAAAGAGCATTTATTTTTGCACTTAAGTTTTTCTTGATTGATAGGTATTCATTAGACTTATCGTTTTTTAAAGAACTTAGTGCATTAAGATAGTCTTGATTGTAGTAACTAATCAAAGTGTTGTAGTAAGAGTATAAAGGAGAGTTTACTTCATAGGGTAGGTAGGCATAGGCAAGGTCGATATAGTATTTAAAACTCTCTTTATCTTTTAGGTGAAGTGAGCAAACTGCGGCATTTATAGCACTTACGCATCTTTTTTCATCGTTTTGTATAGCTCTTGAAAATGTTTTTAGAGCTGTTTCATACTGCTCATTTTTCAGTTGTGCTACACCAAGATTATATTGTGATATCGCTTCGCTAAACTGAGCTATGTTTTTATATAAGGAGAGTGCTTGATCTTTTGAACCATTTGAGTAGAGGTAGTTCGCTTTGGCTATCATATTCTCAAGTTTACTTGGTTGGATAACTTCTACTTCTGGTTTCTCTAGTTGTTCATCTATAAAACTCATGTCATACTCTGAGTCTTCCTCATCTTTAGAGAGGAGTAAAATAGTCATTATTATGATAATTATAAGTAAGATTCCTCCAAGTGCAGAAAAAATAATTATCTTTTTTTTCTTAGAAGAGGAGTCAGTAGTATTTTCATTTTCATCACCACCTGATGCTTCTATAGCTTCGCTATCTTCGATGATTATTATATCTTCAATATCAGACATTAACTACCTTATCCTATTTTTGCATATTGTAGCAAAAATAGTGCCATTAATTGAGAGGATGATTATGCCGCTAGGACAAAAATACTTTTCCATCTTTGATAAAAATCTCTCCACCGAGTTCTGCTTCAAAAAGTTTATTGGGATACTTTAATAGAGCCTCGTCGTAAGTGGGGTTTAACCCGCAATATTCTCTAAAGGGAGTGCTCTTTGTTGTTTTATTTGTGCTAATGCCAAGTTGCACTAGAAAACTATCGATGTCGTATATTGCTTCTGCCTTGCCCTCTTGGAGCAGCTTGTTTGTGGCTTGGCTCTCTCCCATTCTGTGTGTAAGAACATAAACCTCTTTGTTCATTCTAAGAGCGTATTCGACGCTTCGCATAGTTCCTGAGTTTAAGTCAGCATAAGTGACGATAAGTATGTCACCTAACGCAACAACGAGTTCGTTGCGTAAAACAAAATTGTATTTCGTTGAGGGAGAACCTTTTTGGAATTGACTAAGTACGAGACCGTTTTGTTCTATATCTGCTATAAGAGTGCTATTAATTGCTGGATAGCGTTTATCTAGCCCAGTTGCAGCAACGACTATGGTGTTCTTACTTGTCGCGGCTTTATGTGCGATAGCATCAATGCCTATAGCTCCTCCACTGACTATGCAAACACCCGCTTGAGAGAGCTTTTGAGCAAGCTCTTGGGTTTTATTTCTTGCATATTGATTTGGTTTTCGACTTCCAACTATTGATATTTTCTTTTTTTGTAGTAGTCCGGTATTGCCAACATAGAAGAGTATTTCTGGGTATTTCTTCATACTCTCGAGCGACTCTATATGAAAATCAATATTTTGTATCATAACTTAATGAAGTCTATCTATATAGACGAGTTCAATATCTTTAAAGAGTTTTTTTGACTCATAAAGAGCTTGGAGTGTATTTTTATGTGGATGACCTATCGCTATTGCGGTTCCATGGCGTTTTGCAACATCTATCGCTTTTTTAATTTGAGTGAGTACATAAGATTTTTCCATATGGTGATCTAAGAAAACATCCCTGCCCACATACTGTAGACCAAAGTTTTTAAGTACCTTTGGGGCTTGTGTTTGAGCCGTTGTTCTACTGTCTATAAATTTAATGTTGTTGGCGTTAAGTGCATATATGAGTCGATTCATAGATATTTCGTTTGATGTGAATTTGCTTCCAGTATGGTTGTTGATGTATTTAACTTTTGGAAACAACTCTTTGAGCTCTTTGACTCTTTTGGATATAAGGGCTTGAGAGTCTTGTGTATGTAGAGTAAAAGGTTCTTCCGCATTCCAGTTGAGCGCTTCCATCGGGAGGTGAATCATGTAGCGGTTCTCTTTTGCCGCTAGGGCTGGAGTGTGTGGTCTAGCTTTGCTTGGCGGCAAAAACGACATAGTTAGTGGCAGCCTGAGACTCTTGATGGCATTTACCTGAGATTTTGTTCCCACGTCATCTATGATGATTGCGAGCTTAGGTCTGTTTGAAGATATCTTGACTTCACGTTTGACTCTCTTTGGAATGTGTGCCAGGGAGTTGCTATCTATTTCGTGAGAAGCGGAAATATAATGTTTAGACTCTTTTTTGAGTACCTCTTTTAAACGCTTTTTGACATCTGCTTTGGGTTTCTCTTCAAGCGAATTTTCCAGTTTTTTCAAAACAGCAAGTCTGTTCTTTTTCTCTTGAATCTCCTCTTTTTGTGTCTGCTGGAGTGCATCGTCATATCCTAGGTAGTACCCAAAAACTAAGGAGCTTATTACCAAAGCTATAAGTGTGAGCCCCCATGCAATATATGTAAGTATTTTGGAGCTACCGTTTTTTTTATTTGTTTTTCTTTTTGCCATATTTTCTCAAGATCTTTAGATTTTTTGTAACTATAGCTTAAAATAATAAAAAAAGATAAAAATAGGGCATTTTGCCATATAAATTAAAATACACAATTCCTTCATAAATTAAAAGAGTACTAAGTAATATTTCTATATAATTTCAGTTCCTTTCTCTTTGTAATGTCAAATTGATGACACTATATTTAAATCCGAGGGGGAAACAAAAGCCGATGAGGCTAATACCAAGAGGAGATCATATTATATGAGAAACTACGAAAACTTAGTAATCGTAAAACCTACGTTTACAGCAGAAGAAATTCAAGCAAGCATTAAAGCAGTCGAAGAAGTTATTACTTCAAACGGTGGTGAAATCGCAGCTACACAACCAATGGGAATGAGAAAATTAGCATACCCAATTGATAAAAACGAACGTGGTTACTACCATGTTGTCTATTATACAATCGCTCCAGCAGCTATTGCAGAAATCGAGAGACGTTTCCGTATCAACGAAGATTTACTTCGTTTTGTAACGATCAAATACGACACTAACCGTGAAGTACTTGCATTTAACGGTCTTGTTGAAAAAGCTAAAAAAGCAGCAGAAGCTCCAGCGAAAGTTGAAACTCCAGCAGTTGAAGAAGCACCAGCAACAGAAGCACCAGCAGTAGAAGAAGCTCCAGTAGCAACTGAAGCAGCAGCTGAGTAGTTAAGCACACAAGCTTAAAACAATTAAGGAAAACTCATGTTTAATAAAGTAATTTTAGTTGGTAACTTAACGCGTGACATCGAACTTAGATATTCTCAAGCTGGAATGGCTATAGCAAAAACTGCTATAGCAACTAGCCGTAAGTTCACTAGTAATGGTGAAAAGAAAGAGGAAGTATGTTTTGTAGATGTTACATTTTTCGGAAGAAGTGGAGAAGTTGCTAACCAATACCTCAGAAAGGGAAGTAAAATTCTTGTAGAGGGAAGATTAAACTTTGAACAATGGGTTGACCAAAATGGTCAAAAACGTTCTAAACACTCGGTGACAGCAGAGACAATGCAGATGTTAGACTCTAAAGGGGACAGTGGCAGTAATGCTAATCAAGGTGGCTACAATGCCCCTTCAAATGCTCCAATGGACGACATGTCAGGTCAAAGTGGTGGCTATAATGCTCCAGCTCAAGGGCAGCAGCAGAGTTATCAAGCTCCTCAGCAACAACAGCAGAGTTACCAAGCACCACAGCAGCAGCAAAGTTATAACGCACCTGCACAACAGCAGCCTAGCTATAACCAAGCAGCGGCTCAAAGCCGTCAAATGCCGAGTGCTGAATCTATTCCAGAAATAGATATAAATGAAGACGAAATTCCATTTTAATAGATAACATATAAGGAAACACCATGTCAGAAAAAAGAAAATACAAAAAAAGATATTGTAAATACTGTGAAGCTAAAGTTGACTTCATGGACTATAAAGATGTAGGAGCATTACGTTTCTCTCTTTCAGAAAGATATAAAATCATGCCAAGACGTTTAACAGGTAACTGTAAACGCCACCAAGATATGATTTCAGTAGTGATCAAACGTGCTCGTGCAGCTGCGTTAGTTCCATACACTGTAACTCGTAAAGCGGTTGTAACACAACCATTCGAAAACCTTAAATAGGTTTTCTTTAGTTCCCTTCATTGGGGACATTTCTACTCAACTCTCTTCTATTTTTTTTAAAAATTACTGCTCTTAAGCATCATAAAAATTCATCAACTTAAGCTATAATCTCATATATTTACACAAAATCAATAATTACTGGATTATAAATTATATGGCTAGAAAAGGAAAAACAGTAGTAGGACAAACAAATAGCGCACCTGCTCAAAGACAGTTTACCGACCGTGAAGAACCTCAAGAATCATTTATCAAAGCTTTAAAAGAAGTTAGCGATAGAGAATATTCTATTCTTACTTACTATGGAGTTGGTGGTATTGGAAAAAGTTCCCTCCAAGCACATTTAAAATCACACCACTTAGATAAAAATGGAGATAGTATATATAGCTCTATAGATTTTGATAGAGAATCAAATCGTATGCCATATAATACATTCCGTACATTAGCTGATAAATTTAAAACAAATTTTAAAGTTCCATTTACTGCCTTTGATATTGCCTATACCATCTACTGGAGTAAAGCCAATCCTAATGTAGAGCTAAAACAAGAATCACTTCCATTTTTAGAAGAAGGTGGATTACTCTCCGGTACTATAGATTTACTTGACTCTGTTGGAGGTATGGCGAGTGTAGCTCTTAGTGCTGTTGATTATGCTGCTAAAAAGATAAAAGATCGTTCATTTAATATTACAATCCAAGAAGAGTTAAAAAAACTTGACTCTTTAGAAGCAGAGCAGATAGAAGATAGGCTTGGGTTTTTCTTTGCATATGATATTGATAACTATAAAAAGAAACATCCTCAAAAAAAAGTAGTAATATTTTTAGATACTTACGAAGCTCTTTGGCAAAATGTCAGAAATGAATCAAATAGACTTAGTCAAGATG
>JAYEHI010000279.1:0-5744 GCA_034659455.1 Campylobacterota bacterium
AAACTTATACAAAGGAGCGAGAGATGACATACTATATTTTAGGAGCTGTTATAGCGACTATTGCATTAATAGCATCATTTGTTATAAATTCTAATCACAAAACAAATCATAACCATTAGTTTTTTTCTCTCGTTCCCATCGCTCCGCGTGGGAATGCGCCCCGAAGGAAGTGCCCTCGGGGTGCATACTAAGTAACAAAAACAAAGACAACACAAAGGTAGACCCGCATACGCTACCGCATGAAAGCACAAGCGTATCAATTCCCATGCGGAGCATGGGAACTAGAAGAAGTATTGAAGATGGAAGAGTTTTAGAACCCTACTATAAGGTTTTTTGAGTATAATTTCACAAAATAAACGAACTAGTAAAATATCGGAGAACATATGGGATTAGCAATCGGCTTAGTAGGACTTCCAAACGTAGGTAAATCAACAACTTTTAATGCACTCACAAAGGCACAAAATGCAGAGGCTGCAAACTACCCTTTTTGTACTATCGAACCAAATAAGGCAGTTGTTCCTGTTCCTGATAAACGTTTAGCAGAACTTGCTAAAATCGTAAGCCCTGAGCGTATTCAATACTCTACTTTAGATTTTGTAGATATTGCTGGACTTGTTAAGGGTGCATCTCAAGGGGAAGGTCTTGGTAACAAGTTTCTTTCAAACATTCGTGAAACTGAAGTTATCCTTCAGATAGTAAGATGTTTTGATGATGAAAATATCGTTCATAACGAAGGAAGTATAGATCCATTACGTGATGTTGAGATAATCGAAGGTGAATTAATTTTAGCTGACATCGAAGTTCTTTCAAATCGTATAGAGAGACTTAAAAAACAAGCAAAAGCAGACAAGTCAGCTAAAGCTGTTCTAGAGTTTGCCCAAGAGTTACTAGAGTTTTTAGGTGATGGTAACTTAGCTAGAAACTTTGATAAATCAGATAGTGAAGAGTATGCTCAACTAGTTAATGAAGTAAGATTCTTAACAGACAAAGAGATTATGTACGGTGCAAATACAGATGAAGATGGACTCTTAGAAGACAACGAGTATGTAAAAGCTTTAAAAGCTCATGCTGAAGCAAACAACTGTGAACTTATCAAACTTTGTGCCAAAGTAGAAGAAGAGCTCATCGGTCTTGACGAAGAAGAGGCACAAGAGTTCTTAACAGATATGGGTGTAGAAGAGTCTGGACTAGAGCAGATCATCCATAAAGGTTTTGACAAACTAGGTCTTATGAGTTACTTTACAGCAGGTGTTCAAGAGGTTCGTGCTTGGACTATCAAACAAAACTCAACAGCTCCACGTGCTGCAGCTGCCATTCATAACGACTTCGAAAAAGGTTTCATCCGTGCAGAAGTTATCGCCTATGACGACTACATCGAGAATGGTGGTGACGCAGGTGCTAAAGATGCAGGAAAAATGAGACTAGAGGGTAAAGAGTATATAGTACAAGATGGCGATGTTATGCACTTTAGGTTTAATGTTTAGCGTTTATACTCTTTAATTCCCATCATATACATAATCATAGCATTGCGCAAACGCTGTAGTGCTTCGTTAAAATGGGCTAGAGACTTAAGATTAAGGAGTTCATATTCATACTCGTATTTTTTCAAATCTTTTGTATTTTCAGCCTGATCGACTTTTATTTGAACTCTTGACATCTCTTTTTTCTTTAGAAATTGAGCGTTTTTCACATGTCTCCAAAGCTGAGAGTAGCTCTGAACTACCGACACATTTTTAGTTTTAACAAAATCACTTTGAAGTACTTCATCTATTAAGGCATTACTTTTAGCATATGTTGGCATACTCTCTATAAGCTCAATAAAAGTATCTGCTATCTCTTGTACAAAATAAATTTTGTATGATGTGAAATACTCTCGCGATAAAGACAAAAGAAAAAGAACTCGTCCCTTTTCTTGAATAACTTCAAGTGCGTCGCTTCTTTCATAGTATAAAAACTCTTGGGCATACGAGACCCATTCACTAGCTAATTCACGAAATAGTAGATTTGTTATTAAGGAGAACTTGAAACTATTCAAATCTTTCATATGGATAAAACTCAACTCTTCTTTAAGAAGAATTCGTATAAGTCTGTTTGCTAAAATCTGCATCACCTCTACTCTATCACTGTTAGATTGGATGTCAAGAATATGCTTTTCAAACTCTATGTTACTACTGAAGATAGTCGTTACTCTTTTTTGCACTTCAGCTTTTGTCATGTTACTTTATCTTTGCAATTGTCTGAGCAAACTTTACATTTTCTCCAGCCACAATATTTACATCTAACATATCTTTCTGTGCTAAAATAATAATAGTAGAGCCCATCTCAAAACACCCAAAATCATCGCCTTTGTTAAGATATAAGTTTTCAAACTCATATGTTTGTGGCGATGTTGCGATGGCGTTTGTTTGAATACGAGGTTCAAAATCTACTTTCATTACACCTACATTAAGAGCACTTACAAGTACCATGTAGAATCTTTTTCCATTTGTAGCTTCACAAAGTATAACAACTCGTTCATTCTCAATGAAAAGATTTAAACGCTTCTTGAGAGATGGAACATTTACGGGATAGAACTTCCCTGGAATATGAACAGCTTTTAAAACTTTCAAATTAGTTGGAATATGATAACGATGATAATCTTTAGGAGAGAGGTAGCAGTTGATAAAAATGCCATCGTCTACTATTGACTTCTCTTCATCGCTAAACTCACTCCCTATAAAGTCTGCACACTTATATCGCATACCCTTAATCTGTAAAGCATAATCCTCTGTGATAGTTCCAGTTTCAGAAATCAAAGAGTCACAAGGAGAAATAAAGTCTTCTGCCCCAAGAGAGTATTTTCTCTCCTCTTTAAGTCTTCTTGTAAAAAGTGCATTGAGACTTTTATATGTGCTAGCAGAGTGAAAGTCACTCATATCTAGCCCCATTAAACCAACATAAGAACTGTTTACAATTTTTTGAAACCATGTTGGAAACTCTTTAGAAGCGAACTTTCCAAAGCCTTGTGAAATCGCTGACGTTATATGTCTTTTTTGCACCCCAAGGGCACTTGTTTTACTGCGCATTTTTTTCCTTACTTAATTAATTTTTCTTTTCGCTATCTCTTCAATGAGTACAGTTGCATAGGAACCTTTTGGAAGCGTAAAGTTCATCTCATACTGTGCTTCAACAGGATTAAATCGTCCTTCAATATCTGTTGGATAAACCCAAGCATAGCGTCTTGCTCCATCTGCATTTATCTCATCATCAAAATCTTTTTCTATCTCACCTGCTAAACCTGAAGAGGTTTTTGCTTTTTTACCGCATAAAAGCCCTGTTACACTTACATCCCTATCGTTAAACCTTTGAAGGTCCTCTTGCACACCCTCATAATCAAAAAGACGACCATACGGGTAATGTTCCATAATGTCTCCAATGATAAGCTTAAAAGGATGCGTTTGAGCCTTCATCTTTTTCACTTCGTCATTAGGTAGGTTTAATAGTGTTTGAATCTCTTTGGGCTCAAAACTACCCACAAGCGAGTTTATCTCGAGTCGACGCGATAGCCATAGATTAAAACGATGACTTTGATAAGCATTAATAAGCAATCTTTTCACTCTTGGATTACGCTCTCTAGCCTCACCTTTTGCAAGCTTTTCACCAAGTATATGGTTATCCCCATCATTTCCAAAACGCTGATACCCGAAAAAGTTTGGCATTCCCGCTTTTTCTATGTTTTTTAAGGCTTCATCGATTTTTGCAGCAGATGTAGGGTTTACTTTTTTTACTTTTATATAAAAACGGTTTCCTTTTAAGTGCCCTATTCTAATTTTGTTGTTGTGATATGTTTTTGAGATGATTTTTATACCCTCAAAGTTAAAGCCTTCTAGTTGCTCTTCATACTTTTTGTGCAAAGAGATATACTGTTTAGTCATTGCGTGTTTGTCTTTAAGTCCTGCATAACCTATCTCTTTGTTTTTAATGCCTAAGTATCTCGCTATTTGACCTACCATTTCGGTAGTTGATAAGTTCTTTTTTCTTACCTGAAGAATAAGATGCTCACCTTCACCTGAAAACTCGTAAAGAGGTAACTCTTCGACAACGAAGTCACGAGGAGACTGTTTGAAGTGAAAGTCTATGCTAGCATGTGCTAGCGAATAAAATCTATCCATATTTTATAATTCCTTAAAAATGATGCGCTTTGCATCTATTTGTATATCTAGTTCTTGCGGCTTTTGCAAATATCGTAATGTTTGTTCTGCTCTGTGTGGCTCTTCGTAGAACAGTTTTTCTATCTCGCATATCAAATGCCACTAACATCTCATACTCTTCACCACTACAGGCAAGAGTCTTACTTATTCTTTTATGAAACTTTATGCCTATCTTATTTGCCGAGCTTATTTTATCTAAGTCACTGTATAGACCATCAGAGATATCCATTCCAGCTTTTAAAAATCTTTGAGTATTATAGACAAACTCACTTCTTAGTTTTATATCTACAAACTTAGAGTGTTTATGTATCTTACCTAAGTTAAAAAGTTTTTTGAGCTCTTTTTGTGACTTACCAAGTTCACCTGTATATGCAAGAGCATATCCATTTCTTACTTTAGTTCTAAGAAGTGGTCTGTCTGTTTTAGAGATTACTGTTATAGTTATATCTAACTTAGTATTACTTATAGTGTCTCCACCTATTATATCAAGCTTATACTTTTTTGCCATATCTTCAAAACCAAGAGCTAAATCTTTCATATTATCTTTAGTCATACTCTTTGGCATAGCAACACTTAAGAGAACATATTTTGGGATGGCATTCATAGCTATAGCATCAGAGATATTTACAAGCATAGAGCGTTGTGCTATTTGATAATAACTCAACCACTCTTTTTTATAATGCACCCCTTCAAAAAAAGCATCTTTGGAGTAGACATAGCCATCTATGACAGCTCCATCGTCACCTATGTGTTTGTTGTCAAATTGTGATATAAAATAGTTTTCTAGATTCAATTAAACTTCTTTAAGCATATATTAATTACCGCCGATATAAAATGAGAGTAAATTATAACGTTTTTAAGGAAAATTCAGATGAAACAGTCAATTAAAAAAATATTTATAAACCTAAACACTTATCTCTTTTTCGTACTATTTGTGACATTTATCTCTATGATGTTTACTTTGGAAAAACAACTTAGCTTTGAAAAAGTTGATAATTTACGTAAACAACAAAAAATAATATCTTCTTTAACTACATTAAAAAAAGATGATATTGAGCTAGCACTTATTCAGTTTAATGGAAAAAGCACTCAACTTCACCAAGAGATAGAGAAGCTAAAAAGTATTTATAAGTACAACTACACGGATAAGTTGATTTTTAACAATGATATAGAATACCTTAATGACTTAGATAAGCTTTCCGAACTTACAACGACTTTTAATGAAGCCGCTCATCAGTATTACGTAAAAGACAACAACAAGGAGAGAGATGCTTCAAATATAAATCTAAAGAATGCTTTTTTCAACATCAATACACATATAAATGACATTATGCTTAAAACTATGACATACAATCAAGAGAAGTTTAGCTTTTATAAAATAGCGACAATTGTAATGTTTATCATTGTATTTATCTCTACTCTCTATTTTAGAAAAAAGCTATTTTCTATTCATAAAGATGTTGAATATTTATACCAAATTGATAAAAGCAAAAGAGACTATTCAATATACACTCTAGAAGCGGATGCCATTGCAATGAGAATGAATAGAAAGAG
>JAYEHI010000280.1:0-5674 GCA_034659455.1 Campylobacterota bacterium
CCAGAGATTGAGATAGCCGTTATAGATTATCTTCAGATTATGCAGGGTGTTGGTAACCAAGACAGACACCTACAAGTCTCTGAAATATCTCGTGGACTTAAGATGCTTGCTCGTGAGCTAGAGATGCCTGTTGTCGCACTCTCACAACTTAACCGTGGTCTAGAGTCTCGTAACGACAAACGTCCAATGCTCAGTGATATTCGTGAGTCTGGTTCTATCGAGCAGGATGCTGACATCATTCTCTTTGTCTACCGTGATGATGTCTACCTCTACAAAGAGGAAAAAGAGCGTGAAAAGGCTGCAAAAGCAGAAGGAAAAGAGTTCGTCTCCGAGTATGTCGAAAAAGAAGAAGAGGATGCCGAGATCATCATCGGAAAACAGCGTAATGGACCAACAGGACATGTGAAGCTTGTTTTTCAAAAAAAGCTCACACGTTTTGTAGATGCTCCTACGTATAGTGCTGGTGTTGAGACCGTTTATGAAAATATAGACACCTCATCAGCAAATATGGACATACCCATAGTCGATATGCCTACACTCTAAATGCTAGAAGAAGTTTCGCTCTTTAGAAATAGGCGAGACTTTTTTCACTTTCTCTTACTTGCATTTACCTTTTTTAGCCTCTCTATATCCTTAGAATTTTACAACTATAAAGAGCTCACTAAGTTTGACTCTCAACTTGTACATGCCACTGTACTCAAACAGTATGAAAAAACAAAACTCACTAAAACGGGTAAGACAAAAACTTACCAAGTTCTCAAACTCAAAAGTAAAAAAGGTTCTCTTTTCTACACAACAGCGAGTAAAAATCTTAGAGATATAAAATACAAAGAGGTTCAACTTGAAGTATGGGCGGGGAAAATCAGCTTCTATGAGTATATGAGCAGTTTTTATGGCTTTAGTAAAATCCTTCAAATACACGAAGATAAAAGCTACAAAACACAGCTCAACTCCTACATAGACTCACAACATCAAAACAAAGATATCTCCCTACTCTATCAAGCTCTTTTTAGTGCAAAACAGCTCCCTTATGAACTCCAAGTACTCTTTTCAAACCTAGGAGTTTCACATCTCATCGCTATAAGTGGTTTTCACCTAGGAGTTCTGAGTGCTATTTTATTTTTTCTTATAAAATACCCTTACAAACTTTTACAAAATAGATACTTTCCCTATAGAAGCTATAAAATAGACTCCTTTATCATCATCTCCACAGTTCTTCTTGGCTACTTACTTTTTTTAGACTCCCCTCCTTCATTACTAAGAGCCTTTGTCATGCTTGTTGTCGGGTTTATGCTTTATGACAGAGGCATACAAATAATCTCCATGCAGACACTACTACTAAGTGTCATACTTATAGTATCACTCTTTCCTCGGCTCTTTTTAAGTATAGGTCTTTGGCTTAGTGTGGGTGGTGTTTATTATATATTTTTATTTCTTATCTACTTTAAAGAGAAAAGCAAAACTTGGCAGTTTTTCATTCTGCCATTTTGGGTCTATCTGCTTATGCTTCCATTCTCTTTAGTAATATTTGGAAACTTCTCTATTTATCATCCACTCTCAATTATAATGACGTCACTATTTACACTTTTTTATCCAGTAGCAATGCTCTTTCATTTTTTGAACTATGGAAATCTTATGGATGGTTTCTTGAGAATTTTACTGGAGTTTGACACAAATGCAGTTACACTCTCCATAGAGAACTATTATCTCTATATTTACATAGGAGTATCTCTCTTAGTTCTCTATAAAAAAAGTTTTCTTTTAGCCCTACTTCTCTCTAGCCTCGTGTTTTTTATATATGCGGTTTATAATGTAACATAGCTTCAAGCCATAGATAAAAATTACCCATGAGATGTAAATCCAAAGAAAAAGAAACATCACAATTGCAAAAGAGCCATACATAGTCGCATAGAGTTTACTAGCAAAAACATAGTAGATAAAGAGGCTTTTGCTGATGTTAAAAATAATAGCTATAAAAAAAGAGCTTATAAGAGATGCCCTGAGATGGATCTTCGTATTTGGTGCCATCTGTATAATTGCAAAGAAAAAGATCCATATAATCAAATAGGGTGCTAATGGTAATATATGCAACTCTTGAGTTAATGCGTTGAGTCTCATCAAGCTCTGTAAATACGCTGTAATATAAAAGAAAAAACCGAGTGCTATGGGAGTGGAGACAAGAAGAAGTATATAGAGTTTAAACGAGTCGATGAATGTTCTCTTTTGAGCATGAAAAATTCTATTCGCTATGTAGGCGAAGTTTTTAAAAAAAAGTAGTGAAGAAAAAAAAACTAGTGTAAATCCTAAAGCTCCCATCTTTCCCGCATTTGCCAAAAAACCATCTATATGTCCCATAATAAGTTCAGAGTTTACCGGTAAAAGGTTTGAGAATATAAGACCTCTGATACTCTCGTAATACTGAGAAAAACCATCTAGGGATGTTAAAAGTGTGAGGATTATTAAAAGTAAAGGAATAATCGTAAAGATGGTATAAAAACTCAAACTAGCACTAAAGAGCGTTAACTCTTTGTCAAAAAACACCCTAAACCAAAATTTCGTATGTTTTAAAATTTTGGCTTTGTTTGGCATCATACCTTAATTAAGTCCCATTTTTACAGGGTTTAAAATGTTGTTTGGATCAAACGCCATTTTTATTGACTTAAACAAGTTCATCTCTTCATCTGTAAACGCCATACCCATGTAAGGTGCTTTTGCAAGTCCTATACCATGTTCGCCCGAAAGAGTACCACCCAAGTCAACAGTAGCTTGGAAAACCTCTTCTATCGCCTTGTAAGCGATTTTTACTTGCTCAGGGTCTTTGCCATCTACCATTACATTCGTATGCACATTTCCATCGCCTGTGTGACCAAAACATGGAATGTTGATATCATACTTCTCAGCGATAGCATAGAACTTTTCAAGTAGCTCAGGAAGAACTGCACGAGGAACTGTTACATCTTCGTTGAGTTTTTTACTTCCATAAACAGTAATAGCTTGTGATGCATTTCTACGTGCAAACCAGATATCTTTTACTTCTTGGTCATTTTGAGCGATTTTAAACTCGCTACAGCCATTTTCTCTAAAAACTCTCTCTATTTCGCTTAGTTGATAATCCAAATCGTCTTCTAAGTTTCCATCTACATCTGTTACTAAAAGAGCACCTGCATCTATTGGAAGCCCTTTATTAAATGTCTGCTCAACCGCGCGAATGGTTAAGTTATCTAAAAACTCCATTGCAACTGGTGTGATACCACTTGCCATAGTTTTATAGACCGCTTCCATCGCATCATTTACCGTAGGAAAAATTCCCATAGCAGTTTTTGTCATTTTAGGTTTTGGGATAAGCTTGAGTGTTATCTCTGAAAGTACCGCAAGTGTTCCCTCTGAAGCAATAAGAATCCCACTGATGTTATACCCAGCAACATCTTTAATAGTTCTCTTACCAGCTTTAATAACATCACCATTTGGAAGGACTGCACGAGTAGCCATTACATAGTCTTTTGTGATTCCATACTTTGCAGCACGCATACCACCTGCGTTTTCACTTACATTTCCACCTAGCGTTGAGTAGTCTTGTGACGCTGGATCTGGTGGATAAAAAAGACCTACCTCTTCTACTGCTCGTTGAAGATCCATATTAATAACACCAGGTTGCACTATGGCAACCATATTTTTCATATCTATCTCTAAGATCTTGTTCATATGCTTTTCCATAGCTAGAACGATTCCGCCTGAACTTGGAAGTGCTCCACCTGTAAAACCAGAACCCGCTCCACGAGGGACAATAACTATTTTGTGTTCGTTACAGTACTTAAGTATGGCGCTTACATCCTCTTCATGACGAGGGAAAAGTACCGCATCTGGCTCAAAATGCTCACGAGTCGCATCGTATGAATACGCTATTAAGTGTGCTTTGTCACTGTAAATATTCTCATCACCTACTATGGAAGTGAAGTGCTGTATATGTTTTGTATCTATCAAAACTATTCTCCTATTTCAAATTTTTCTAGTAAAATGTGGTTTTTTGCATCACTGTTTTTGATGATTTCATAAAGTTTTCTATTTTGCTTATTATTCTCTACTAGAAGCTCATAGTAGTGTGGCTCATAATCCTCAAGCTCATCACTCCCCTCTCCAAACCAGTTCGCTTCTATACTCTCAACTCTTGAGTAAAAGGGAAGTTTAACGCTGTCTTGCACTAAAGGTGCTTCACTAATGTTTAAGATAGTGAAACTCTTGATATCAACCGTATAGAGCTTTTTATCTAAATAGATAAATAAAAGTCCTACACTACTCGCAATTGACATCGCCTCAAAATCTTCTTTAAGTGGTGTTGGGTGACCTCTGTAAGAGAGTACCGTAGCAAATATATCAGAGTGAACCCATTGAACCTTTACACTTTTTGTAATCTGGTGATATATCTCTTCACTTGGAGCCACCAAAAGAGCACGAGAGTACCCAAATGCCAACTCTACACTATCCCCTACTTTAAGCTTCCACTTTCCTGTTGGAAGAGCGTTGTTTCGTAGAGCATTAAACTTACTCATCTTCAGAGTCGCTCTTTTAGAAGTGCTATCGTAGTCTGTAACTGTTACGTTTCGCAGTATCGATATGTGATCACCTTCAATGGTATGCACAATAAAACCACTCACTCCAACATCTACTCTATCCGACTCTATCGTAGCAGTTTGATTCTCATCATCTATGCTTACAATGGGTGCTTTGATAACAGCTGCCATTAAGTTAAAACTTAGTAACAGTAAAAATATATATCTCATATGTACTTCTTTATCTAAATTAATTACCTGCGATTATATCAAACAAACCTCAGACTAAGCAAAAAGAGGCTAATATTTTATAATTTTTATTTTAGGCTTAGATTTGTGATACGTATTTTCTTGCTTTTCCTTTTTGCGACTACCCTTTTTTCATCTGAGGTCGAGAGACACCGCTGGCTCAACGGCGAAACCTATTTAGTTTTTTTAGAAAAAAACTCTCTTCCTATCAAACAACTCTACTACAATCTTGACACTGACAACCAGAGACTCACAGAAGAGATGAGAGTTGGTGTCAACTATCAGATACTAAGAGATACGAACAACACTATAGAGCAGATTCTTCTTCCTCTGAATGATGAACTTCAAATTCATATCTTTAGTGATAAAGGTGAGTACCATTTTGAAGCCATCCCTATCATCAGCACTACAAAAACAGAAGCTTTCTCAACTTCCATCGTAAGCTCTCCAAACTACACCATCATGAAAGAGACAGGGAGTAAAAAACTAGCTCAGATTTTTACAGCAAATTTTCGAAACTCTTTGAACTTTAAAAACGATATCCGCAAAGGTGACAAACTTGTTATGATTTATGAGCAGAAGTATCGTTTGGGTGAAGTCTTTTCTATGCCTATACTTCAAGTTGCCATGATAGAGATGAGAAAAAAATACCACTATATCTACCTCAACGATGATCAGAGATACTATGATGAAAAAGGTCATGAAGTAGAAGGGTTTTTACTTGCTCGTCCTGTTCGTGGTGCGAGAATATCCTCTTACTTTACCAAACGGCGTTTCCACCCAGTTCTTAAACGCTGGAAAGCACACCTAGGTGTAGACTATGCGGCTCGTCGTGGTACGCCGATAGTTGCAGCAGGAAGCGGAAGAGTCATCTATGC
>JAYEHI010000281.1:0-5657 GCA_034659455.1 Campylobacterota bacterium
GCTCACTTGTTTTAAATTTGGGTAATTATATATTCATTTTTGAGAGTATATATAAAATATGGCAAATTGTCATACTTTTTTTAGATTTTATCTTAAGAATTAAAAAGAGAGTTTAATGTTTGCCTGTAATACATTATCTTCTAGGCCAAATTTATTTGCTACTTCAAAGTTAACATTCCTAAAATAAGTCCCAAACAAAAAGATATTATCTTCTATTTGATATCCTAACTTATATCGTCCATTATAGATTTTAAAATTGACATGTGGCTCATTTGAGTACATTTGGTTGTATAATTTAAAATTGTTTCCTAAAGCAAAAGAGTCGTAGAACTCATAATTTAATGAAGCCTTATAGTACACGGGTAGCTTTTGCCTAAAAGATTGATTGTACTTATAGTTTCCAACACCAAATGGTTTATAATGGTTATAGCCATCATCACCTTTGTATATCACTTCACTGTCAAAATCATAATGCATATGTGTAACATTACTCCAGTACATAGAAGAAGCAAGATTATACGCCCCTAGATAAACATAAAGCTTGTCTCTATTATAGATATACTCTATATCAACTCCATATCCAATAGCCATTGGTCCTTGACGTTTATTATTCGTATTGCTTATGTAGTTTTCTTGTGCATAGACATAGTCTAAACTTCCACTAAACTTCTCACTATTTGTATATCCATTTACTTTAATATATTGCATCTCATCAGCATAATTTAATTTCAATTTAACACTTAAAAAATTACTACTATTTAATGCAAAAACCTTTTGAAGATAGAGTCCATAAGGGTTACAGTAATTTGCTTCTCCCTTAATGGAGTTTGGCTCAATTGTTTTATATATATCTTTACTCACTAGTAGCTGCAAAAAATCTTTTTGAGCACTATACCAGAGATCTATAAAACCATCATTTATCTCTACCTCAGCTATTTTTTCACCAAAAACACCTATCTTAAGCCCTTCATAGTCTACATAAACATCTGTATAAACCTGACCAAACGCTCTGTTACTCTTTTGTGCTACTGGCACTTCTTTCCACTCTTGATCAAATATATTAAAGGGGAGTTTATTAGATTTCGCATCGAGATTTATAGTGAAGTTAACTGTCGCGTTTATGTCTCTAAAGTCATAACTATAATGACTTAGAGCGTGTAGAGGCATCTGTAAGAAAAAAAGAACTGCAAAAGCAATCCTTTTTTTTAAAATAGTCTCAAGAGAACTTAGAATAGAGTCTCACTTGAGTTGTCTGTATATTTAATTTCCCAACTATTACCTGTAGTAGCTTCACCGAAATCAGCAAGCTTGTTAGCATCTTTGTCCGTAACAGTTATAGCCATTGAGTCCTCAGTAGTACCTTGGTACGAACCAAATACTCCGTTACTATCAGCTAAGTTAAGAGTAACACTATCTGCTACTTTTACAAAACGCGCTCCTAGTTGGTAAGTGCCACCTCTTGTAAATAGAGAGTATATGTCAGCACTCTCGTTTTCAGAGAATTTCGCCATAGTTACGATATCAAAAGGTGCAAAACCGTTTGACTCTACGCTACCACTTACATTAGCAACACCAATTACTTCAGTCTCACCATCTGCAAGTTCTGTTAAGAGACCATTTGCATCAATATGACCAGAGAATTTTGTTGTTTTATACTCATAAGAACCATCAAGGCTGATAGATATATTTGCACGATTCTCTATTGAAACATTTGCATCTAGAGTTAAAGCATCAGCTTCAGTGTCAGCTAATGAAACCTGCAGGTTCTCTAGTTTTGCACTTAAAACTTTTTTAAGGTCTAAATCATCATCTGAATTATCATAGTAGACATTGTTATACTCTACGTAGTAGTTCTCAAACTGTGAGTGATCTTCGCCATAATAATAGTAATCATCTCCTCCAGTCATATCTAATCTTTTGAGAAATTCATCGTCTTGCAGAACTACGCTCAACTCATCAACTTTTACAAAGCTCACACCATCAGTAATCTCAATGTCTTGAGCAAACAACTTACTCTCAGCACCTCTATCGATACCAAAACTAGCTGCTACTTTTTTACTACCATGAGTGAACTCACCAGCTACTTTAAAATCAAAAGTTCTATCGAATAAATTTTTACGCTCCGTTATTTGAACATTTGAGATAGTAATAGCTTCTCCATCTAAAAATAGTATTCCATTTTCATCACTGTATGTCTCACCATCATTTGCAAAATGGATTTTTAAAGTACGGTTATATAAATACTCTCCACTTGTTTCATCATAGATAGAGTCCCAGTTATACCAAGCATTATCTACAACTTTCTCCTCACCATTTACATCTACTGTGATTTTGTCACTGGTTGTATAGTATGGTATCAGAGTAGCATCATCCGAGCATGTTACACTATTGCTATAGCCAGCACCTTGATAATAGCCATATTCATGATTATAAACAATATTCTCAGATTGGTTTATGTCACAAGTCACATTTCCATCTTGAGTATTTACTATATAGCTATTAGTATGGTAATAAACATAATTTCCATTTCCATCTTCTGGAGTCGCTCCCGAAGTATAATTAAATTCAGTCCATGAAGTTGCTAAACTCTCTTTTCCATCCACTGTAACCATAAGTAGCGGATTCCAAGAATCTACATAACTACCCTTATTATTAGCTGAATCATCTATCAAGCTATTTAACGAACCAGTAAGTGTTACATTACCATCAAATGATGGCTCTGTACTTAAACCTATGTATGAACCACTTAGAGTACTTGTCGCATTTTCATAAAGTGCTAAAGAACCATTAAGAGTTCTTCCACCAGTCGTTATAGCTCCCTCGAACATAGCTTCAGGATTTTGAAACATATTGAAGTCGTTTATAGACGTATCTGCATCTACTGAAAGCTTCAGAGTTGTAAGTGACATCTCTGCATCATTTTCTCCTGTGATTTTACCATTTGCTTGGATTAAAGCTTTTGTGCCATCAAAAGAGAGTGATGTGATGTTTAAACTATAGCCTGTCCCTGCAAACGCTATAGCTCCACTTGTTGAGAGAGCTTCTGGAGCAGTGTCACCGTTTTCTTCTTTTTTGCCAACCAATGTTATAGATTGAGAATTTAGAGTAAATGTATCAGTTGTCGTACCACTATTGTTCACATAACTATGAGACAAAGTATCTAAATCTGTTGTAACCGTCCAGTTCTGCTCATGATTATACTGCTCTGTTTGCCGTGTTAAAGCTTCTATTCTATCCGTAATACTATGTACAGTAGTGTTGAAATCCGCCTCAATACTTGAAGTAAAGCTCTCTAAAGAGCTCTCCATCTCAGTAGCCGAAGCTTCAAAACCACTTACTATATTTTCAACTGCAGGCTGAAGTTTCGTTTCTACGGTATTTATCTGTGAGCCAACTATCGTAGAGCTATTTGTCTCCATGTTCTCTAGGTCGACAAATGTTAAAGTAGTCTCTCGTAGTTGTGTAAACATATTTTTAGCATCTGCAACGGTTGCAACTTTTGTTGTATCCATTAAGCCAGTTACACTCACTTCCAAAGCCGGTTTGTTAGCGTTTTCAATCACCTTAACTGCTGCAGCTAAAACTGCAATCGCCTCAGCGTTCTCTTTTATCAGAGCGAACTGCTTGTCAAACTCTGTTTGAGCTGCTTGAACTTTTAACTGAGCATCTATAGCTGCTGCTTCATCTGAGCCACTTAGCGCTGTAGCTATCTTAGTTTTCTCTTGAGTGATAATAGTAGCTTGAGTGTTTGCCGCTTCTAGTGCATCAGTGCTATTATCAAGGAGAGTTTGTGCTTGAGTCGATTGAGTTTGAGCATCACTTACCATACTAGCGATACTAGCCATATAGCTTGCATCACTATCAATCTTATCTTTTGTTGTGATTGCTGTAGTAAGCATGCCTGCAACATCGCCATCTATGTCAGATACACTGTTTTGAATGATAGCTATTCTATCCACTATACCTTGAGCTATGGCGTTTTGAGTATCCTCAGCACCCTTAACTCTATAAGCCTCTTTGAGAGCATCCGCTACTATTGTAGTTTGAGCAAGAACTTTATCTTTCTCTAATGCCGCATAAGTAGTGTTGAGATCCGCTACTGCCGTAGTAGCATTATAATTGCTTAAGCCCGTAGCTATACTAACGGCACTGTTTTTTGCATCAATCACCACTGTAGTATTTATATCATAGTTAGCGTCTTGTAACATCTCCATTATACTAACACTATTTTGTGCGATATCTACTGCAGTGTTCGCTGTTATCACATACAAACCTACAAGCTCTTTTGCATTTGTTTGCTCCTCAGCTTTTGCTGCTTCTTCTGCCTTTTCTTTTAAGGCATCTAAATCTACTTCATCTGTAGTATTTATCGCATCTACCGCTGCTTGGGCTGCCTCAGCTTCGATTTTTGCTTGAAGCGCAATCGCATCTGCTGCTGCTTTACCTGCTTGTGCCTCTGCTAGTTTATCAGCAGCTTCTTGTTTATCAATAGCTGCTTCTTTTGCTGCTGCCACTTTTGCAGCTTCAGCTTCAGCAGCCGCTTTTTCAGCCGCTAGTTTTTCAGCTTCAGCAGCCAATACTCGTAGTTTTTCCGCTGCTTCTAGCCCTGCTTTTGTAGTCGCATCATTAAGAGCCTTATCAGCTTCCTCTCTTGCTATAACGGCTTTAGCCTCTTTCTCTGCCGCTTCTTTTGCCGCTGCATCCTCAGCTTCTCTCGCCTCTATGATAGCTGTTAACTCTTCAGCGGTTAATTTACTTTGAGCACTCACCGCTGTAGCAGAAGAACTTCCATCTTCATCATTTACTGCGTTAATTGCACCATCTAGTGTTCCAATAGCATATTGAGCATCACCATCGATAATAGTTTGTTTAGCTCCATTTGCCGCAATTACTGCATCTTCAGCTTCCGCTTGAGCAACCGTACCAACAGCGACAACTAAAGCGTCCTTGTTAGTTGAATCTTCATAAGTCTTCGCTGCAGCTTCACGAGTCACTATAGCTAAAGTTTTAGCGTCTATCTCAACCTCTGCACCACTCTCCATACTCTTGACGATAGAATCAAACACATTACTCATAGCATCATCTACATTTGTATCAGAATCTGCACCCGCTATTGTTGCTGCTGCAGTATGCACTAGGATTTGGAGTTGCGTCTGCTTAGCAAGTATCTGCTGAGCATCTTGAGCATTCTCGCCATCTATTCCATTATACGGGTCAAACTCAGTCAATGAAACATCTACACTACCAAGTCCCATAGCTTTTTTGATGGTTGCTTGTGCGTCTTCTGCACTAATGCTGCTATTGTTATCCATCAAGGATTGAATAGCAGAAGTAAGTGGAGTAATAACTGCAGATCCTGCAGGTGCTTTTAATACACCTTTAAAAGTTTTACCTGTACTCTTATCTATACCACCAGAAAGAATTAAAGGACCGCTCTGTGTCCCCGCTGGAAATTCAAATTTTCCATCATTATCAGTTTGTGTAGTGATTTCACCATCATCACATGTTCCACTTTCATCTTTATCAATACAGACTATAGACTGCATCAAAATTCCATCAATTCCAATACCACTTAATGGCTTAACCTCTTCATCATTTCCACCTGCATCAGATCCCCCATCGCTACTACATCCTGTTATTCCCAACAGTAATGCCGT
>JAYEHI010000282.1:0-5629 GCA_034659455.1 Campylobacterota bacterium
ATGTCTTTCCACATCTTCTTACCCCTACAAGAGTAATGATTTTTTTAGTATCTATTGGAGGCTGAAGATTACGTGTTTTAACATCAAAATTATCCTTAAGATGAAAATCTCTAATTATCTGTTTTAATTGTTCTTTCTTTTTCATAAGGAAGATTATACGATATATTGTCTTTTATAAAGATAAATTATAAAACAAGCCCATACTTTACACTTCGTCTAGCTGTTTCCTCCATCTGTAGTGTATATCCAAGTTAGAGTGGGATTTCAAACTTATCTTTAGAGGTGCTCTTTATTTAATTTCATACCCTTCGTTCTCTTAAGAGCTAACAAGACTTACATTTCTATTCTTTGTTCTTAATGATTAAAACACACTGCTTCTTAAACTTAGGAAGACCATTTCTTATTATCCATTCAACTATAGCGAGATTAACACCTTCGTAGTCATGGGCTATGTAAGTTCTTACATCATACATACCTTTTACATCACCATCGTCAAATTCACTGAGTATGTCATCCGCATGTTCTTGCTTAAGTTTATTAAATTGTTCGGCTATTGCTGTAAGATGCATAAGAATTGCTGGTCTTTGTGTTATTGATTCTTCTAGGGCTCTAGTGATACTACCATTGTTATCAACTATCTGGTCTATATAGTCTATCTTCTCTAAGATAAGATAAACTTTACTAATAGACTCTTTAGACATAGATTGCTCTGTCTATAATAAACTTCTTTCCTGTTTTACTCATACCTGTACTATCTGCTAAGTCAACTCGCACTCCAAGTGCTTGACTTAACTCTGCTTGTATCTCATGAATACGAGCAATAGCGCCAAAACCATATTTACTAGCAAATGCGGGAGTTGCTTCAACTAAAATATCAACATCACTATTTACATCTGCCTCATCACGAGAGTAAGATCCAAAGAGCGCTTTGATTATAAAACCTTCTTCTTGGTAGTTGTTTTTAACATCTGTAAGATACTTGAGTATGGATTCTTTATTCATGCAGATATTATAGCATAGTCCACTATTTATAAAAAAAACTAGGGTGTTTTTACTTATATCTCTTTAAGAATAGGAAATGGCGGAATTTTTATAGATGGGAAGACTCCCTCAAAACACTTTTCTTGCTTATAGTCGTATATATAAAACTTTTTTTCCTCATACTTTTTAGTAAACTCTAACGCCACTTTTGGAGAAGCTGGACCGTACTTGTAGCTGCGTTTAGCTTTTGAAGTGAGTTTTGGGTAGATGAGCATAACTCGTGTCTCATCGTATAAGCCTCTTTCATTGTGAGAGAAGTAACGCGACCGTATAGCTATGTTTTTCTCTCTGCTTATCTCTGACTCTTTAGAGATACCACTATCGGTTATCATACTATAAGAGTTATCGTTGAGATATTTCCTACACTCAGCATCAACTCTTTTACTTACTGTCTTAACAGTAGTCTCATCATTAGCTAGAACAAAAAACGCTACATCTGGTTCTAGATTTTTCAAAAATAAAATTTCACCCTCTGGGTATTTATGTTCTGGTGCATATATAGCCCATAGTTTACTGACTCTGTCATAAGTCACTACAAATTTTATTTTTGAACTATCTTTGAAAGTTTTTTTAACATCTATACCGGCTATAGGAGTAAGGAGATGATTCCAACCTTTTAAAAGCTTGTAAGTTGTTGTTGGTTTAGAAGAGGATAAAGAAGAGTTACCAAGCTCTTTAAGAAGTTGCTCTCGCTCAAGAGGTGAGAAAGAAGAAGCGACTTCTTGCAAAGGGTTTGCAAGAAGTGCTAAGCAAGTAACGAAAAGAGTAAGTAACTGTTTCAAAGCTTACTTAGCTCCCTAAGGTACTAACAATTTATTGGCAGCATTAACCAAAGTTAGTGATCCAGGTGTTCCTACTGTTGCATCAGCAGCAGCTTGATTAGCTGGAAAGTTTCCTGAGTATAAGTTTCCTTCATATTCCACTAAGAAAGCATCACTTGCATAGTCAGCAACATTTTGTAGCTGTATTACATCTGTGCCATCTGGCAACTCATAGATAGCATCCCATGCTAAGTCAGTGTCAAAGCTTTTCGTTTCATCTGCTACATAAGATATACGTGCTAGTTTACCGCTGATAAGCGCTTTGATACTAACACCAGTGTTTTCACTTCCTACTGGTTGTGTAGCCGCCAATGTACATGTGTCGTCATAAACTGTAGCAAGTGTAGACTTGTCTGCTGTACCATCATTAAGATGAGAGATTACACTTGCACCTTTAAAGAGTGTTGCATAGTTAAACTCTGTTGCATCAGAAACATTTGCAGTTCCTAGTCCACCATCTCCATCAGCTCCTATTACTCTTAGTGTATTTACAGTAGCAAAATCAAAGAGCGCACAAACATTAGTTGTTCCTGAGCCAGCTGCAGCATCTACTTCTGCTTTAATAGCATTCGTTCTTGCTGTAGGTAGTTCAGGTATATAGTCTTCAAAAAGATAAAATTTAGATGTATCTGTACTTGTTGAAGTGAAGATTACACTCGATGCATTTGTGTATGTTGGTGCAGGTGCAGCAGGTTTCTCATAGTCAAAGTTTAGAGCATCTGTACTTACTAATGATTTACCTTTTCCATCTGTTGCTCTGATACTAAAAGAAGTACCACCTACAAGTTCATCAAAGTCTACAGATTCAAACTTAGTAATATCTGCTGAATATACAGTATCACTATTACGTTTCATTTGCACTTCTTCACCTTCCATCATTAGATATACATTAGAAGCTGTTCCATCTACACTAAATGGGTTAACATTACCATCAGTATCTAAATTGATACCCGTTACTTCTACAGTAAATGCACCACCAACTATATTGTTTGTAGTAGTTTTATCTGTGTCGTTAGCGAAGTAGTACTGATATGTAGGTGCATAAGATGGTGTACCTATTGCGATACTATCTTCTGATTTACCTTCTAAATAAACCCAGTAACCAGATTTACCATTCACACCAAATAGATTAAACTCATTTTGTATAAACCAATCGTCCTCATCTCTTGTGATATCTATACTATCCCATGTAATTGCACCATCATTACTTGTCAAATCAGTAGTAGCACGTAGCACTGCTTTTACGTCATAACCAGAATCACGCATCGTGTAAAGTGGACCATAGTTAGCATAGTTTGGAGTATAGACTGCATTAAACTTCAAGTCACTTACTAAATCACCAGTTAATGTTCCTAACTCTGTAGATATACCATCATTTGAATTAGTTGGTGCATCTGGGATAGAATCAACACCATCAGAAGTAATATTACCATCCTCTATTGTAAACGTAGAAGCATCAATACCTGAAACAATTATCGTTGTTCCTCTAAAATCATCTATAGCTTCTGTAAAATCATGACTTGCATATGCATGAATACCTGCACTTCTAACAGCATCATTTATTCCATTTACTATATTGTCGAAGAAAATTTTTCTACCTGCTGCACTATCTGTTGATGCACCAGCACCATAAGCTTGATTAGTAATGTTAACATCTGTTCCAACAATAATATTTATTGTATTATTATCTTCTTTTGGTTGTTCCTTTGATTCAAAGTCTGTAGACCATGAGTACTGTTTTAACGGTAGTTTTGCTAGTTCATCTAAAGAGTAAACTCCCTTGATAGCACCTTTTGCTATATCTTCGTTAACTGTTGACTCTTCTAAAAAGTCTACTGTTGCACTAGGAACATCTGCTACACTAAATGTAGATGTTGATGTTGTTGCAAGAACCAACTTAGTAGCACCAGAATCTGCTTCTGCGTAAATCTCTGTTGTTCCCACATCATCATTTACTTCAATTGCAACAGCACTTGCATTATCATCTGCTGATGGTTCTATCTCTACTGCAGCTGCACCTGTGATAGTAAAGGCTAAAGTATCATTAGCTGCAGTTGTTGTTGTTTTAAAGACACGTGTAAATGTTGCATCTCTCATATAAAAAGGTTGCGCTTCTGCAACAATCATCATATCCGCAGTACCATCAAAGTCTGTATCCACTCCAGTAAGTTTTGGCACAAACGTATCCTCTACAAATTTGGCATTTGTTGGTATATCTGTTATCGCATCACCAAAACTTGAGGCATTCTCATCAGTTATCTCTATAGCAGTATGGTCACCATTTAAGGAATCACCAAAAATAATCTTAGAGTTCGCTCCCGCTGTCGCAGAACCTGTTGCGATACCATCTACCGTTCCTGCACCTGTTAAGATGTTCGCCATAACAGCAAACTCACCATAAGCTGAGTATACAGTTGCTGCTGCATCACTAATATCAGTTACCGCTGTTGCTGCACCATTTACAAATGGGTTTGCATCTAGTAGTGTTTTAACTTTTCCAGTTCCATTAGAAGTAATACCAAACTTTTTATCTGAAATCAATACAAGTTCCTTAGCATTTTCAGTTGCAAATGCTTTTACATCAAAAGTATCTGGAAGTATTCCTCTAAGTTTTTGTGACTCTATCGTTGTGTTGATTAGTTTTGCCCAATCTTCTTCCGCTGTAAGCAGTAGAGTAATTACACCTGTGCTATACACACCTGTGTCGTCTGTGATTGTTACATTATCATCTTCCGAAATACTATCAAGAACAAGACCTGTAGCTGCACGACGAATATATGGCTTAGCCTCGTTAAACGAAACCATATTCCAGCCCTCAGTAAGCTTAGATACATTGTTTTCATCTAAGTATGCAAGAGGAAGTGCACTTTGTGCTTGAGCCGTTGGCTTACCTAGAATCAATGCTGCATCACTATCACCATCTATTGTCGGCACTGCATCTGCAACATCTACTCTACCCCAGTAAGCTGAACCAGCCTCAAAAGTATCAAAATCATTTGCTGCTTCAGAGTTCAAGTTTTTATATACTTTCCACTGTTGAGTGATAGCATCAAATTTATAAAAATTTGAATTTGCTACAGTTGTAACATTGTGAACAGTTTTATCCCAGTTGGCAGGGTTTATAGGGTTGTTTGTAGTATTAGTGTCTAATGTCTCTAGAATTGTTGTTAAGTCATCAGTATTTCCACCTCCACCACTACCATCAACAACAGTTGCTTCAAGTGCATTATTCCAAGTACTCTCTTGTGAAATTGTCACTTCATATACAGTTGTCGTACTACCATTCTTAATGATCTGCATATTTTTCCCCTCTAAAGAGGCTTTATAGTTAAACTTCATATTTGGAGCACTACTGTTTACTTTTACATACATACTACGAACAGGCTCTGTCTCTTCATAAGTAACACCTGTGATGTTCACTGCAATCGCCAATGCTGATAGACTATTATCCTCTTGTAAACCTTGTAGACTAGCTAGGTTCTTACTACTTACAGTAAGACCTTCTGTCGCAACATCATCTGCTGTGTCAGTATCCGTAAGTGATGTATATCCACTTGCAAATGACGTTGGGCCAGCAACAGCATTGCTTGGTACACCGTTACTGAAGCCATTTACACCAAATAAAATCCATGAAGCATCACCAGTCGAACCATTATCTACCGCTAAAGGTAGATACTGTGCATTAGTATCTGCTAAGGATACACTGCCTAGAGCAATTACTGCCGCTAAGCTTAATATACTTTTTTTATAATTCATAAATTATCCTT
>JAYEHI010000283.1:0-5627 GCA_034659455.1 Campylobacterota bacterium
TCTATTGATGTATAATTATGTTAATATACAACTATTAAAACAATGGAAACTATTATGAAATTATTTGGAACAGATGGTGTACGTGGTGAAGCGGGATCTTTTTTAACAGCTGGACTGGCTATGAGAGTTGCGATGGCAGCGGGCATTTACTTTAAAGAACACTCAGTGAACAATAGAATTTTAGTGGGTAAGGATACTAGAATTAGTGGCTATATGATAGAAAACTCTATCGTTGCCGGTCTGACTGCTATAGGGTATGATGTAGTTCAAATCGGACCTATGCCAACACCAGCTATCGCGTTTATCACTGAAAATATGCGATGTGATGCTGGGATTATGATTAGCGCATCGCATAACTCTTTTGAAGATAATGGAATTAAGTTCTTTGATGGACTTGGGGACAAACTCTCCGGAGATGTTGAAAAAACCATCGAAGATATCTGTAACAATGATGAGATGATAGATAGAGCTCAAGCTACGGCAAAAAAGATAGGAAAGGCTAAACGTATTGACGATGTTATAGGTAGATATATAGTGCAGCTTAAGAACTCTTTTCCTAGAGACCTCTCTCTTCATGGACTGCGCATAGTGCTTGACACGGCAAACGGAGCTGCTTATAAGGTAGGTCCTACGGTTTTAGAAGAGCTTGGTGCCGATGTGATAGTGCTTCATAATAAGCCTAATGGCTATAACATAAACGAAGGGTGTGGAGCACTTCACACTAGAGACGTTCAAAATTCCGTTATAAAGTATAGGGCTGATTTAGGTATAGCACTTGATGGTGATGCCGATAGACTTGTAGTAGTTGATGAAAAAGGTGAAATTGTAGATGGCGATCAGCTTTTAGGTTCACTTGGAATATATCTTCATTCCAAAAAAACCCTCAAAGGCGGCGGAGTCGTCGCTACAGTTATGAGCAATCAAGGACTTGATGATTATATGTATGATAATGGTCTGAAGCTATTTCGTTCAAGTGTTGGTGATAAAAATGTCTTAGAAGTAATGAAAAAAGAGGGCATAAACTTCGGTGGAGAGCAGAGTGGACATGTGATCATGCATGACTACGCAAAGACTGGTGATGGTCTGGTGAGTGCTCTTCAAGTGCTAGCACTCATAGTTGACAAGGGTAAAACTGCATCGGAGGTACTACGTCCATTTACACTCTACCCGCAAAAACTTGTAAACATTCATGTGAAAAATAAAAAACCACTTGAAGAGATAATAGGGCTTAAAGAGAAACTAGAAGCATTAGATAAAGAGCATATCCGCCATCTTGTAAGATATTCAGGAACTGAAAATAAGCTCAGAATTTTACTGGAGTGTAGAGAAAGCAAACTGATGAAAGAGAGAATGGAAGAGATGGTTGAGTTCTTTAAAAAAGCTTTAAATGACTAATCACACTCTGCGTTTAACCGCTGTTTTACTCTTTGGTTTGGCTGGTGTTTTTGTCATAGATCAAAACATCAAGACACTATTTGTGGATGGTTTTCGCTACTACACTGATTGTATTGATCTCATATTGGTCTACAACAAGGGTGTGGCATTTTCAATGTTCGCTTTTTTAGCTGAGTACTTAAAGTACATTCAGTTGGTTCTTGTAAGTGGTGTTTTAGGGTATATTTTTTACCTAAACAGGCTCTGTTATGCACTCCCCTCAGGTCTGCTTTTAGGTGGTGCATTTTCAAATATATACGATAGGTTTATACATGGTGGTGTAGTAGATATGGTTTATTGGCACTGTGGTTTTAACTTCGCCGTATTTAATTTCGCTGATGTAATGATAGATGTAGCGGTAGTTTGGATTCTCATATTAAACTTCAAGCCCAATCTTTGTAAAAGCTAATTAAAAGCACTTTTAGGGTATTATTGTCCAAAATAATAGTTATATAACTATGAATAACAAACATATTAAAGGAAATTGATGGAAATCAAATCAAACAAAATCGACACTGCTAATGCTGAAATCGAAGCTACAATCTCAATGGATGAGGTAAATGCTAATTTAGAAAAAATAGCTAAACAACTAAGTAAAACTGCTAATGTTCAAGGTTTTCGTAAAGGTAAGGTTCCTGTGGCTATTGTTAAAAAACAGTATGGTCAAAAACTTGTTGAAGATGCTGAAGCTGAAGCTCTTCGTGGTGTACTAGCGCAAGGTTTGGAAGAGTTAAGTATTTCTAATGACTCACTAATTGGCGAGCCTAACATCACTAAGTTTGATAAAAGTGATGACAAAATTGAAGTAGCTGTTAAAGTTGCAATGCGTCCTGTTGTTGACCTTTCTACTCATGCATCACTTGTTCCAGACTTCACAAAACCAGAAGTAAGCGATGAAGAAGTAACAAAAAGAATCACTGATTTAGCACAGCAGAGTGCTCCTTTAGTGGATATCAAGCGTAACCGTAAAATGAAAGAGGGTGACACTGCCGTTATTGATTTTGAAGGTTCTATTGACGGCGTTGTTTTTGAGGGTGGAACAGGAAAAGACCACGCTTTACTATTAGGTTCTAACCAGTTTATTCCAGGTTTTGAAGACCAACTTATCGGTGTGAAACGTGATGAAGAAGTTGTAGTTAAAGTTACTTTCCCTGAAAACTATGGTGGAGACTTAGCTGGAAAAGATGCTGAGTTTAAAGTAACAGTTAAGCAAGTTCAAGTAAAAGAAGATGTAGAAATCAATGATGAACTTGCTCAAAAAATGATGCCGGGCGAAGAGAATGCTAACCTTGAAGAACTTACTAAACAAGTAAAAGTGCAACTAGAGACTGAAGCTCTAGGTAAACTTTATAACGAAGATTTAAAACCACAACTTCTTGAAAAGCTAGTTGATTCATTAGCATTTGACCTTCCAACTTTTGTTGTAGAACAAGAGATTGACATGGCGCTTAATAAAGCTGCTGGTTCTATGAGCGAAGATGAGATAAAAGAGCTTCGTGAAAATGCTGATAAACTAACTGAACTTCGTGAGACTTTCCGTGACGAAGCTGTAAGAAGCGTATGTGCTACATTTATCATCGACTCTTTAGCAGCTGAGAAAGGTGTGAAGATAGAGGAGCAAGAAGTTATGCAAACTATCTACTTTGAAGCGATGCAGATGGGTCAAGATCCTCAAAAAGCATACGAGCAGTATAAAGATGCTGGATACCTTCCAGCTATCCAGATGTCAATGGTAGAAGATAGAGTTCTCTCTGGTCTTCTTAACGAAAAGATAGCGTAAGTTATGAGTTACATTCCTTACGTAGTAGAGAAAACAGGACGCGGTGAGCGCTCTTACGACATCTACTCTCGTCTGCTTAAAGATAGAATTGTAATGCTAAGTGGAGAGGTGAACGATCAAGTTGCTTCAACTATAGTTGCACAGTTTCTTTTTCTTGAAGCTGAAGATCCTGAAAAAGACATCTATTTCTACATCAACTCTCCTGGTGGTGTTGTAACTGCTGGAATGGCTATTTTTGACACTATGAACTATATCCGTCCAAACGTTGCAACTATCTGTATAGGTCAAGCGGCGTCTATGGGTTCATTTTTACTTACAGCGGGAGAGAAGGGCAAGCGTTATGCTCTTCCTCATGCTCGTATTATGATTCATCAGCCTCTTGGTGGAGCTCAGGGGCAAGCATCTGACATTCAGATACAAGCTGAAGAGATTTTACGTATGAAAGCAGAGCTTAATGGAATCATCGCTAAAAATACGGGTAAAACTATAAAACAAGTAGAAAAAGATACAGATCGCGATAACTTTATGAGTGCTCAAGAAGCACTCGATTATGGTATGATTGATGAAGTGCTCGTTAAGAATGACAAAGAGTAAGGAACAAAGATGGCAGGTACGCTAAGAAGTAGAAATCGTAGAAATATCGATGATGCGGACGAATCAAAGCCAAAAAATGTACCTATGATAGAAGAGTTGAGCATGGATAGTTCATCAAGCGATATAGAGATTTATGCAAAAGAAGTTTTGCACTCGCTTATCGGGGACAATCTTCCTCCTACTCCAAATAACTTTTCTCTCTATTTTGATAGACTTTTAGAAGAAAAAAGTGAAGCACTTCGTCAGCAGATACACTCCATGTTAGAACTCGAAGAGAGTAACGATGCTGAAAGTACACTGCTTCTAGAGCAGAGTTTAAAACAAGGGTTTGGCTCTATAAAAGGCCTCCTTAGTGTTACAGCAAACTTGTATAAAAATATGTCTCTAATGACCAAAATATTAGATAAAAGAAAAAAAGAGCTAGGTTTAACACCCGGAGCTAGCGAAGCTATAAACATCATAAAGGTTTTAGAAGGTGATGTCTCAAAGTTAAACTCTATTTTAAAATCGCAAAGTTCTCAGATGAAGAGCATCTATGACGATACCGCTAAAATAGTTAAAAGTGTAGATAATGAAACTATTTTTGACAACCAATTTGGTATTTATAACAAACGCTATTTATTGACAAAAATAGAGCAAGAGATAGGGCTTATTAAAGAGTTTAACCATAAAAGCTCTCTTATAATGATAGAACTCTCTAAGGCCCTTAAGAAAAAAATTAACAGTGAAAAAGCTATTACTCTTATGACGAGAACGGTTGCCAGACTTCTTCTAAAAACATCAAGAAGAAGCGATGTCGTTGCTCACTACGGTAATGGTGTTTTTACAATGCTACTTAAGCACACAGACCTAGAGAGTGCGAAAAAAGCGAGTGAAAGACTCTGTTATTTAGTATCAAACTCTAACTTTTTTATAGCAGATCGTGAGATTCAACTCAAAATATCTATAGGAGTTACGGACATAGATGCCGTGCACTCTGTAGAAGAGATAGTGGTAAGTGCTATGGATGGGATTGAAAAAGCCTATGCAGATAAAAAGTTAGACTATGCTGTTTCAGTAAGATCGGATGATTAAATAATGAAATTAACAATAGTAGAATACCCAAATAAAAAGCTTCGTGAAGTATCTCAAGAGGTAAAAGTTTTTGATGAGCAACTTCACAAACTTCTTGACTCAATGTACCCACTTATGATGGAGACAAATGGAATAGGCTTAGCAGCCATTCAAGTGGCCCATGCTAAAAGAGTACTGATACTGAATATACCAGATGAAGAGGGTGAGCAGCATCTTGAAAACCTTTTAGAGATAATTAATCCCATCATAACTCATAAAGACGGTGAAGCGGTATATCAAGAGGGGTGTTTAAGTGTTCCAAAATTTTATGAAGATATAAACAGATTTGAAACACTAACACTCAACTATCAAGATAGAGATGGAAATACTCAAACTTTAGAGGCTGATGGTCTCTTAAGTATTGCTATTCAACATGAAATAGATCATCTTGAGGGTATTCTTTTTATAGATAAGCTCTCCTACTCCCGCCGTAAAAAGTTTGAAAAAGAGTACAAACGTATGCTCAAAGAGAGAAAAAACACTTAAAATATGGCATTTTGTCATATTTCTCCCCTGTATAAAATAATCAAGATATTATCATACCAATCTAGAATAAGGTTGTTATGATGAAATCACTTAGATGTGCTACATACGAAGGCATAGACGCAAAAGTTGTAAACGTAGAATCAACACTTACCAAAGGTCTTCCCTCTTTTTCTATAGTGGGGATGGCTTCAACAGATATAACTGAGTCCAAAGAGCGAGT
>JAYEHI010000284.1:0-5595 GCA_034659455.1 Campylobacterota bacterium
AGTTGACCGATGGTCAGTCATAATCAAAGGAGTCTATTTGGCAATAATAGTAGACAAAGTTCAAAAGAAAAAAGACATTGCACTCTCTTGCAAAGATCTTTTTATAGAAAAAGGCATCAAAGATATCACTATCTCCGAAGTTGCTAAAACTGCAGGAGTTGGTAAAGGGACAATCTATGAGTACTTCTCAAATAAAGAGGAGATAGTACTTGAGATAGCTACTGTTCTTATGCAAGAGTATAACCTTATCAAAGAGCAGAGAATAAAAAAAGCGCAAACTTCCAAAGAGAAGATAAAAATCTTCTTTTATATATTTTATGATGAAAACGAGGAAGATCTTCGTCAAATATATAAAGAGTTTGTCTCCATTTCTCTTGTAAATCCCAACCCTCAAATGAAGGAGTTTCAAACCGCTTGTTCAGATAGATACTTCAAGTGGTTTGAGGATATCATCCATGAGGGTATAAACAGAGGAGAACTCGCACCAAACGCTATAAAACTTGCACGAGGTCTTTTTGTAATTGGAGAGGGTATGTTTCTCTCAAGTGAAGTTACAAACACAATAAGTAGTGTGGAAAAAGAGCTCAATAACTTCTTTGACGCGCTGTTTGAACTTATAGAGGTTAAAAAATGAACAAAATACTATTTTTAATTATACCCCTTTTCATCTATGGGGATAGTTTAAAAGAACTTATAGAAATAGCTGAAAATAAAAATGACTTAGTAATCGCAAAAGGCTATTTGCAAGAGTCCAAGTCAAAAGAGCTCGACTCTAAAAACAGTGCTTACTTTCCTACAATAGACATTGGTGGGTTTTATAAACGCGATGATGAGCCTTCTCCTCTTCAGCCAGGTGATGCACTCAGTGGTTTTGCAAAAATATCTTACGATATATACAGTGGTGGCAAACGCTCAGCAGAATCTGACCAAGCAGAGTATGCATATAAAGCTTCAGAGTTTGATACTTCAGCATACAAAAAAAGTCTAAGCCTTCAGATAGCACAAGATTTTTTCACCATCAAAAGTTTAGAGGCATCTTTAAACGCCAGAGAAGAAGCACAGGAGTCCCTTAAAAAACAGCTAGAACGTACAAAGAGTTTCTATGAGGCGAAAATGGCTACAAGTGATGATGTTGACCGTGTTCAAGCAGATTTTGATACAAATGTATATGAGATGGAGTCTATGAAGTTTCAGATTTTATCTCTTCAATCTGCGCTATCACTAAAAGTTGGTAAGCAGATAGACTCCCTCGAAAATGCAAGTTTTCATAAGAGCAGTTCTACAGAGTACGAAACACTTGATGCTACTAAAGCACTTATTTCACAAAACCAATCATTAAAGTATGGAGCGGAGGCGATAGATAGTTTCTACTATCCTAACATCAAAATAGAAGACACATATAGTCTCTATGTATATGATAGAGAAGACCCTGTAGCTGAGGATTTTGCTTCTCCTTTAGACAATCAAAACACGCTTATGCTTACTCTGAATTTTAGAGTTTTTGATTATGGAGCTATAGGAGATGTAAAAGAGTCTGTTTTACTATCTTCACAGGCTCTCAACTCTCAAATATCTTACCAAAACAAAGAGCAAAAAATGCAACACACTCTCGCAATCTCTAGAATTAAAACATCAAAGATAAGAATACAGAGTGCTCTGAGTGCATTAAATGCTGCTACAAGCGCTTTTAACACGATAGAGAAAAAATACAATGCTGGCATAGTTGACTATATAGTTTACTTAGATGCACTGACAAAACGTACAAGTTCAAAAGCACTTTACGAGAGTGGTCTCAACGAACTAGAGATAGCATATGCTATTTTTTACTATTATAGTGGAAAAAATATCAAAGAGGAATTACAATAATGAAAACAATCAACAAAATCTTACTCGCTTTAATACTTAGCCTTAGCACTCTAAACGCCAACGATGTTTATGCAACTTTTACAGTAGAACCTTTAAAAGATGCTAACTTAGCATTCATCGCTAGTGGTATCGTAAAAAAAGTGAATAGCGATATCGGGCACAGTGTGAAAAAAGGTCAAGTTCTAGGGGAACTTGAGAACAGAGATATAAAAGCTATGCTTGAAGTATCAAAAACAGCACTCAAATATGCTAAAAAAGATTATGAACGCCAACTCAAAATCAAAGAGCTTATAGATGAAGCTAGATTTGATGGGGTTGCCAACAAGTACGAGAGTGCTAAAAATCAACTTGCATACCAACAAGCACTCTATGAGAAAACATTTCTAAAGGCTCCTTTTGATGGCGTTATATACTCTAAAGATGTTGAAGTTGGAGATGCAGTAAGTGGTATGATGCTTAAAACTGTATTTGAGATTCAGAGTAAAACGCAGAGAAAACTCATCTTGGCGTTTGATCAAAAGAACAGAAACCTAGTAAAAGTAGGTTCAAAGTTCTCTTATAAGATAGATGGCGATGAGAAAACCTACACAGGCACTATCTCTAAAATCTATCCAAGAGCGGACTCTAAGAGTAGAAAAATAAACGCAGAAGTTAAAACAACGAGTTTCATCCCCGGTCTTTTTGGCGATGGGCAGATTGAAGTAAAGAAGTAGTCCTAGATGTATAAATTAGCTATAAACAGACCCATAACAACGCTTATGTACGTTGTTACCCTCATGTTTTTTGGATACTCAAGTTTCAAAAGCATGTCCTCAGCACTTTTTCCAAATATAGACTTTCCTATCGTTACCATTCAAACTGTCTATCCTGGGGCAGAGCCAACAACAGTAGAGTCGCAAGTAACAGACAAGCTCGAAGAGGCGATATCTCGTATCGGTGGAGTCGATAGCATCACCTCTACAAGTAGCGATGGTGTGAGTATCATTACGGTCAAGTTTTTTCTTGAACGCGAGATAAATGAAGCTACAAATGATGTACGTGATAAAGTATCTGCTGTTACTCTTCCTAAGGACGCTAAAACACCACTTGTGAGTAAGCTAGACATTGGTGGGGCATCTGTTGTCAATCTATTTTTAACAGCCAAGGGTGATACTATACAGAACCTTATGCTCTTTGCAGATGAGAAAGTAAAACCTTCTGTACAAAAAATCATCGGGGTTGGTGGTGTTAATATTGTTGGATACAAAGACAGAGAGATTAAAATCTATCCAAATATTGATGCACTAAACAAATACGGTATAACAGTTCTAGAGCTTAACCAAGCTATCTCCAAAGAAAATGTAAAAATAGGTGGGGGGAAACTCGTTACCGCAACAAGTGAATACATCTTAAAAACAAAAGCAGATGCTCTTAGTGTAGAAGAGCTACAAAAAATCAAAATCAGAGATAGCGTTCGTCTCAAAGATGTCGCTCTTGTAAAAGATACACTTAGCGATGCGAAAAGTTATGCTTCGTATAATGGTGTTGAGGGTGTTATGCTCGAAGTACAAAAAATATCAGGTACAAATACAATAGACATAGTAAATAGCGTTAAAAAAGCCGTTCCAAACCTTCAGAGTATGGCAGGAGATAGGTTTGACGTGATGGTGCTTCAAGACACTACGCCTTTTATTCTTCACTCTCTTGAAGATGTGAAGTTTGACCTTATCTATGGTGCATTTCTTGCAGCTATCATCATTTTTGTATTTTTAAGAAACTTTACTATTACATTTGTTTCTGCGCTGTCTATCCCAGCTTCAATATTTGGGACATTTGCATTGATGAACTTTATGGGTTTTGAACTGAACAAAATGACTATGATTGGGCTTACACTCTCTATCGGTATCATTATTGATGACGCCATCGTTGTTATTGAAAATATTTACAAAAAACAAGAAGCGGGTATGGAGAGGCTCGAGGCGGCGCTTGAAGGGACAAAAGAGATGGCGTTTGCTATTCTAGCCATCTCCGCTATGCTACTAGCTGTATTTATCCCCGTAGCGAACATGAGTGGTATCGTTGGTAAGTTCTTTGAGAGTTTTGCTATGACTGTTGGGTTTGCCATCATCATCTCCTACACTATCGCTCTGAGTTTTATACCAAGTCTAAGTGCACGCGTCATCAAAAAAGGCGAAAGCAGGTTTTACTCTATTACCGAACCTATGTTCACTCTCATAGATAAAATATATGAAGCCATCTTAAAAGTAACACTACGATTTAAGTTTATAACTATCATTCTCGTTTTAGGAATGTTTGTCGGGTCTCTTTCTCTTTTTCCAAAAATCGGTATGGACTTCATACCTAAAGAGGACAAAAGTGAGTTTGAAGTAAAGATTAAAGCCGATAGTGGCGTTTCACTCCAAGAGATGATAAAGAAGTCTAAAGAAGTTGAAGCTATGATTCAAAAAGATGATAATGTAGAGTTTACAACTCTTAGTGTTGGCTATAACTCAGCGCAAGAGAAAAACAAAGCACTTATCTATGTAAAACTAATCGATATGAGTCAAAGAGCTCTTAATCAAGAGGAAGTGATTCAGAGTCTAAGAGATAAGCTAACACCATTTAAAAAAGATATGTTTATCACGGCTTCCGCTATTCCTAACATAAAGGGAGCTGGTGTTAGTGTACCCTACCAAATCATTTTAAAATCAGACTCGTTTGAGCAGTTAACGATTGCTAAGAATAACCTTGTTGAGTATATCTCTGCAAAAAAAGGTTTTGTGGATATAGACACAAATCTCGATGATCCAAAACCGCAGTACGACGTAAACATCCTAAGAGAAAATGCAAATAGACTAGGTATAAATGCTTCACAGATTGCGAGTGCCATAGCTACTGCTTTTTCAAGTGACCTTGAAATCTCTTATCTTGAAGAGAATGGAAAACAGTACAACATCACTCTAAGATTTGATGACAGCAATCGTCAATCTATAGCTGACCTTAAAAAGATACAACTTAGAGCAAATGATGGGACATTAGTCTACCTTGATGGACTTGTAAAGATAAAAGAGTCCTCATCCCAAGCGACTATCTATCACTTTGATAGACAGAGACAAGTAAGTGTTTATGCTGACCTATTTGGACTCGATCTTGGTGGGGCTGTTAACTATACAAAAGAGAAAATTGATTCTCTTATGCCTGATGATGTGACATATAGATTTACAGGTTTTGCTGAAGAGATGGAGAAAACGGGACAAGCGTTTGCTACAGCTATTGGACTCTCCGTCATCCTAATGTTTATCATTCTTGCTATCCTTTATGAGTCACTTATACAGCCTATCATCATTATGATGGCGTTGCCACTAAGTATCATCGGTGTTATGTTAGCGTTATACATTAGTGGTCTTCAGTTCTCTCTTTTTGTTATGATTGGGTTTATGCTGCTTATGGGTATGGTTGGTAAAAATGCTGTACTATTAGTCGACTTTGCAAATGCAGCTATAAAAAATGGTAGCTCTACAGACGAAGCACTCATAGAAGCGGGAGAGAAAAGACTTCGCCCTATTCTTATGACAACATTTGCCATGGTCTTTGCAATGATTCCACTAGCCTTTGGTGAAGGTCTTGGAAGTGAAACAAATGCACCAATGGCTATAGCTGTTATAGGTGGGCTTATAAGCTCTATGATACTTACACTTTTTATAGTGCCTGCTATCTACAAACTTATCAATCCAGTTGATACATGGCTTA
>JAYEHI010000285.1:0-5580 GCA_034659455.1 Campylobacterota bacterium
AATGACAAAAAATGCAGAAGCTGGCAAAATGATGAGAAATGCTGGTAACAGCACAGCTTTTTCAAAAATAGATGTAAATGGTGATGGAAAAGTTAGTAAAAGTGAATTTTTAGCAAATCAAAAAAGAAAAAGAGGTTAATATTTTCTACATACCTTAACAATATATTAATGTAGTGATGGTAGTATTGCCATTAGTTTATAAATTTGTTAAACAAGGTATTGAAATGAAAAAATATTTTATCATCACAGCGATTATTCTTCTTGGAGGATTTGGTTTTTATCAAAAAATCTATATCCCTAAACATACATTCGAGACTATAAAAGCTCTCAAAGGGGATATGACTTTAAGAATACATGGTGTTGGAAATGTTGGAGCCAAAGAGATTTATAAGGTAGGCTCTGTATATGGTGGTAGAGTTTTCTCTTTTAATATAGACGAAGGTGACTTTATTAAAAAAGGCGACCTAATCGCCAAAATTGACTCTATTGACTTAAGTGATAAAGTAGCTGAACAAGAAGCGAATGTTAAAAAACTTCTGCGAGATATAAAAGCTCTAAAGTTAGATAGAAAAAGTGCTCTTACTACTTTTAATTATCAAGAGGAGATTTTTAAGAAAAACCGTGAACTATTTAAGAAAAAAGTAATCTCTGAATTGGATTTTAAAAAATTTAAAACCAACAGAGATGTTGCAAAACTACAAGTTAGTAGTATCTCTGCTAAGATAGAGTCACTCCACAGTCAAACAGAGCAGATTAATGCAAATACAAGTGGATTAAAAGAGAGGCTCTTAAGATACACTATCTACTCCCCTGTAGATGGATATGTAACAAAAAAGCTTATCTCAAACTTTGCAATCATTACTCAAAATCAAAACTTACTAGAGATAGTCACTCCTAAAGATGTATGGATAGAGACACATATTGACACCAGAATGAGCGGTAGTGTCAAAATTGGCGATATCGCAACAATTGAGCTTCGTTCATCATCTCATAAACACAAGGCAAAAGTAACAAATATCAGACCAGTGAACAATAGTGTCACAAATGAGAGAGAGATAGATGTAGCTTTTGAAACTCTTCCTATCCCTTTTTATCTCAAAGAGCAAGCCATTGTCACAATTAGCGTTCAAGAGTTTACAGATATTATAAAAGTTCCACTCTCTGCACTAAGTGTTTACAAGCAAGAAGATGGCGTGTGGATACTAAAAGAAAACAGGGTACATTTCAAAGCACTTAAAATATTGGCGTATGGTGAAGATTATGTGGCTACAAAAGATATAAGCAGAGATGACAATTTAGTTATACCAAGTCCAAAGAAAAAATCTTTAGTCAATGGTATGAAAATTTATAATGATTAATTTAGCATTAAAAGATATATTGCATTCTCTTGGTAAGTTCTTAGTTACCGCTGTTGGCGTTGGTATGCTTTTGGGTATAGTAATCATTATGATTGGTGTTTATAGAGGTATGGTTTTTGATGCACAGGTTGTTATTAACGATGTAGATGCTGATATATGGGTTGTACAGCAAGATACATTAGGACCCTTTGCTCAAAACTCAAGAGTTCATGAAGACTTGAAAAACCAGATAAGTTATCAAGAGGGTGTGAAACATGCAAACGCCATAACCTTTCAAACATTTCAGCTTGAAAACAGATATGGAGACTATAAGGTTATGCTTGTAGGATATGATCCTTTTGGCAAAATGTCTGTTATAGATAGAAACAAACTTGTAGAGGGAAGACTTCTTCAAAAACAGCATTTTGAGATAGTAGTTTCGCAAAAGACAAACTATAAACTAGGTGAATATATAAAACTAGGAAGAGATAGATATCAGGTAGTAGGTATCACAAAAGATACGGTTTCAAATAGTGGAGACTATCTTATCTATACTAGTTTAATGGATGCTGAAGTTTTACAGTTCACCTACACAAATGAGAGAATAAGAAGTGATGACAATCGTGGAATTAAAGGTGGAAATCCTCGTTTAGTAAACGCCATAATCGCCAAAGTAGAAGATGGCTATAATATTTCTAGCGTAGCTCGTAACATAGAAGTTGCAACACATAAAAAGGTTTTTACAAAAAAAGAGCAAGAGACTCTTCTACTTCAAAAAGTGATAAAAAAATCATCAAAACAGATAGGGATGTTTACAATGATTCTTATAGTAGTATCTATAGTCATCATTGCCCTTATTATCTACACTATGACACTAGAGAAGATAAAAGAGATCTCTATACTTAAACTCATAGGTATTCCAAATTTTACAATCTCCAAGATGATTATTCAAGAGACAGTTGTTTTAGGAATCTTAGCTTTTATAGCTGGAAACATTTTTGCTCACCTTATCAGTGGTAATTTTCCAAAAAGAATTCTCTTGCTCACAGAAGATGCAGTGGCTCTTTTTATGGTGATTTTAATCTCCTCTATTTTTGCATCCCTCTTTGGAATATATAAAGTGATTAAAACAGACCCTGCTCAAGCTATAGGAGGTTGATATGAATCAAGATGTATCTATAAAAGTAGAAAACCTTGTTAAAAGTTTCGGTAGTGGCGATAGTAAAGTTTCAGTCATAAATGGTGCAGAATTTACTCTAAACAGAGGTGAACTTGCAGCACTTGTAGCTCCTAGTGGTGCTGGAAAAACAACGCTCTTAATGATGTTAGGTTGTGTTTTAGAGCCAACAAGCGGAACAGTAACTATCGGTGAAGAGGTAGTATATGATAACCGATGGTTAGTCAAGGATGACAGAGAACTTAGACGAAAGAAGTTAGGCTTTATTTTTCAAGCACACTATCTCATACCATTTTTAAACATTGAAGAGAACATAACACTACTTCCCTATGAAAATGGGGAGAGTCCAAAAGATGTTAAACCTAGAGTTAAAGAGATTATGGAGTACCTCAATATGAGTGATAAAATGCAGAGTATGCCTAGTGAACTCAGCGGTGGTCAAAACCAAAGAATAGCAATTGCTAGAGCATTAGCAAACAATCCTGACATTATTTTAGCAGATGAACCAACGGCGGCACTTGACTCAAAAAGAGCTATAAGCGTTGTGGAGATGCTTAAAAAAATCACCAGAGAGAGGGGTGTCACTATCATTATGGTAACTCATGATGATAGTCTCCTCTCATACTGTGATAAAGTTTTAAAAATCGAAGATAAAAAAATTACAGTTAAGGAGAATCAACATGAAACTTTATAAAATCTTTTTACTTTTACTTGTTTTTTCAGCAACTGCTCATACACAAACTCTCAAAGAGATAATCTATGCTACTTTAGAAAACAACTACAATATACAAGCATCCCTAACACAAGATAGAGCTAAAAAGAGTTCACTAGAGAGTGTTGATAATACCTATTTGCCTCAAGTTACTTTGGGAGTTAACTACTCAAGACTAGACTTAGATACTAGAGAAGTTCAAGTCAAAAACACAACAAATGGTTTTTTGAAGTTAGATGTGAACTTATATGATGGTGGCAGAAACCAAGCTATAAAAAATCAAAAAATGTATGAGTATAAATCTTCTGTTTTTCGCACAACCGCAACAAAAAAAGAGACTATTTTGCAAGTAATCACACTTTTTTATCAAACGCAAACTATTCTTGAAAATATAAAAGTTTTTCAAGAAAAAAGCGATACACTTAAGGCTCAGTATGAACGAATACAGATAAAATATGATATAAATATGGCGACAATAGATGAAGTCTTAAAACTCAAATCAGAGTATGAGACAAATCAGTTTGCAGTAGAGGAGTTAAAGTTTCAAAAAATTGAACTTATGCAAAATCTAAATCTACTCAGCAATCTAAAGATTACTTCCTTGAGTGATTCGACCCTTCCAAAAATAGAAAATATAGAGTTTATAGAGAGTGAAAATGTGAAATCACTCACAATGGGTATAAAAGCACAAGATGAAGCTATCAATATAGTCTCTGCTATTACTACTCCACAGTTTAATATTGAAAATACTTTAAGTGCTTATGATTACAATGATTATAACGAGAGGCTCTTAAGTGATTTGCCAGATCAGCAGAATCAGCTTATGCTCTCTTTAACATGTAATCTTTACGATACTGTAAGTGCAGATAAGATTGAAGCGACACGATTAGAGAAAGTATCATCCCAACAAAGAGTTACTTTTGTAAAAGAGCAAGAGAAGATAAACTTCTATGTAGCAAAAAAGAAGTTGCGTACACAGCAGTTAAAGATAGACTCACTCAAAAGTGCAGTTAAAATGGGGATAACTGTTTTTGAGATGATAGATATAAAGTATCAAAATGGCTTAGTTGATAACATCACTTACCTTGATGCATTAAGTAAAAAAACATATAATCAAGCACTCTATGCAAAAGCACTCAATGATTATGAGATAGCCAAAGCAAACTACTACTTAAGTAGTGGCATGAATTATGAAGATGCTCTAGCTACTTGGTAAATAAAAGGTCTAACAAAATTATGAAAAAAGATATAGCCCTCTTTCTAGGAAGTGGTGGAGCTCGTGGATATGTGCATATTGGTGTGATTCGTGAACTTGAGAGCCAAGGTTATGTGATTCGTTCTATTTCAGGTTCATCAATGGGTGCTCTTGTTGGTGGTTTATATGCCTGTGGCAAACTTGATGAATTTGAAGAGTGGGTAACAAAGCTAAACCCTTTAGATGTTCTAAAATTAGTTGATTTTACCTTTGGAAAATCTGGTTTTGTAAAGGGTGACAAAGTCTTTGATAAAATAAAAGATATGGTAGGGAAACAGAAGATTGAAGATCTTAAAATTCCATTTACTGCTGTTGCGACAGATTTAAAAAAACGCGAAGAGTATCTATTTGCAGAGGGTTCTCTCGTAGAAGCTATTAGGGCTTCTGTAGCGATACCTACAATGCTCACTGCAGTAGTGCACGGAGAGAGAACTCTAGTTGATGGTGGACTCTGTAATCCTAGTGGAATTGTAACACCTAAGGATGATTCTCTTTTTACTGTTTCAGTTGATTTAAACGCAGATATAGCAGTTGATAGCAGCTACTTAAAAGCTAAAGATAAAAATCCTCTTCAAAGTAAAATAGAGGAGTTTTTAGCTTCTAAAGTTATAGATAATAACTCTCTTGGTTTACTAGAAATTATTCAAGAGTCTATAGAGACTATGCAAAAAATCATAGCAGGTGCTCATCTAGAAGAGACAAGACCTGACTTAACTATTGCTATTTCAAGTGAGTTATGTAGTTTTTATGATTTTCACAGAGCCCAAGAGTTAATAGAATATGGACGAAAAACCGCTCATGATGTTCTTGGAAATATAAATGAGTGAAATACCACTAGAAATTAGATATGAGGATTAAAGTATGAAAACTAAACAGATAGAAGATATTGTAGAAAATGAAAAAGATGTATTTGAGATTTCAGACATAGAAAAAATATTTACGGATAAAGATGTTCTAAATGAATATGAAACCAAGTATCCAAATGATTTATATATGATTATCTTCTCATCTTTAACACACGAACAATGTGAAAGTGAAGAAAAAGCTAAAGATGTTGTTCAAGGTATAGCATCACACCATAAAGAGTTAAATACTATTT
>JAYEHI010000286.1:0-5568 GCA_034659455.1 Campylobacterota bacterium
CAAAGTTCATACAGGGCTGAGACAGACTCTGTATATATCTACATAAGGGTTATACTTCGAATCCTATTTATCTAGAGTCCATAGGTGAAGCAGCCCGTCCTCTAAGAGGGGGTAAAACTTAAGCTACTGCTAAAGCTGGGCGGTAATTTGTATTGTTTGCATTTAAGCAATTGTGAGCCGTATAACGGAGATGCTCAGTCCGACATGCAATCATAGACTACCAGCTCCAGTCGAAGCCAAGTCGTCCCCATAGTTTGAATTATAACAAAATAATTATTATAGCTCCTACAAAGGCTATTTTTTCTTTAGACAAGGCGGAGATGAACGAAGCAAACTTTTGTTTGTGAGTTTATCGACAACGAAGTATAAAGGGAAAAGAGTCTGTGTAGGTGGTGGCCAATCTCGGAATCGAACCAAGGACACACTGATTTTCAGTCAGTTGCTCTACCGACTGAGCTAATTGGCCACGGTAAATTTTGTAAATAGTAAAAGTCTTTAAAAGAACGGTGGTGGCCAATCTCGGAATCGAACCAAGGACACACTGATTTTCAGTCAGTTGCTCTACCGACTGAGCTAATTGGCCGTACTTTTAAAGAGCGAAATTATAGCTTGGAACTACTGAAAGTAAGCTTATATGAATATTTTTTGTAGAGCCTTTACAATTGTTATTCTCTCTAGTTCTTTTATTCTTAGCTCTAAACTATCGACGGTCTCGTTTTGTGAAAGTGTAAGCTGCTCTTGCAAAATGATGTTTCCTGAATCATACTCTGCATCTACTTTATGCACTGAAACACCACTCGTTTTTTCAGAGTTTTTTATAACGGCTTCGTGTACGAATCTTCCATACATGCCAAGACCACCATACTTCGGTAGAAGAGAGGGGTGGGAGTTGATAATGGAGAAGTTTTCAGTAAGCAGTGGTGTTATTTTTTTCATATAGCCTGAAAGAAACACATAGTTGCAATCATGTTCTTTTAAGAGATCGTAAATTGCCTTGTCAACATTGTCTGCAGTCTTATCATTTATTAGATAGTTTGAAATTCCATATTTATCTGCCTTTTTTAAAACATTAGCGTTTGTATTATTAGAGATAACAAAGACTATGTTGAGGTCAAGCTCTTTTGATTGGATGGCATTTACAATGGCCTCAAAACCACTTCCGTTATGTGAAGATAATATTGCTATGTTGTTCATTATCTTATCTTCAAACTAATCAAGGCAAGTAGATTGGAAAGTATGGCAATAATCCAAAAACGCACAATAATTTTATTTTCAGCCCAATTCTTCATTTCAAAATGATGATGAATCGGGGCCATTAAAAAGACTCTCTTTTTACGGAGTTTGTAAGATCCAACTTGTAAAATTACTGAGAGAGTCTCTATAACAAATATAGAACCTATTAATAAAAGAAGAATTTCACTTTTGCTTATTATCGCTAAATAACCCAAAAAAGCCCCAACACTAAGGGAACCGCTATCACCCATAAAAACTTCGGCTGGGTGGCAGTTATGCCATAAAAAACCAGTAAGTGCTCCCATGAGGGCACTAGCGATTATGGAAACCTCTCCAACATCGAAGTTTGGCATGAGTAGGTACGCACTAATCTTTGCATGTCCAGTTATGTAGATAATAACGCTAAAAGAGGCAAGTGCAGCTATCGAGGGTACTGTTGCAAGTCCATCTAGCCCATCGGTTAAGTTGACTGCATTTGATGTTGAGACAAGTACTAAAATCCACAATAGAATTGATAAAACTCCCATATCGAAAATAGGATTTTTCAAAAAAGGAACATACAGGTCAGTGTTAAAGTTTGCATAGAGGCATAAAAAACCACTTACCAAAAAAGCTGAAACTATTTGAAAGAGGAGTTTAGTCCTAGCTTTGAGTCCTGCGAGGTTTTCATTTTTTCTAATCTTCGCATAGTCGTCTTGAAAGCCAATAAGGGAATAAAGGAGAAGTGTCATAAGCCCGCCTAAAGCATAAAAGTTATCAAGTTTCAAAGTCAAAAGCGAAGCAAGGATGGTTGCACCTATAAAGACTATTCCACCCATGGTTGGGGTAGAAGCCTTTTCTTGATGACGCTCAGGTGCCCAGTCGTTTATGGGTTGAACACTTGAAGTCTTTTGCGCCCAGCGTATGAACTTGGGGAGTAGGAAAAGCGTAAAGAATAGAGCAAGAAAAAATGCTACTCCCGCTCGAATGGTGATGTAGCCTAATATGTTAATATCTAAAAAATTATGTAACCAATAAAGCAATATATGTCCTAGAATTTAGAGTTGTTTGTAAATTAAAAGTGACATTATAGTATAATGTAAAATAAAATTCATATTATAGGAATGAAATTGAGTAAAAAAGCAATTTTGGTCATAACGGATGGGATAGGTTATTCTGAAAAAATCGAGCATAATGCATTTTATAATGCAAGTAAACCGACTTATGATAAGCTATTTAAAGAGACTCCTCATTCATTGATAGATACATTTGGTTTAAGTGTTGGACTTCCTGAGGGGCAGATGGGGAACTCTGAAGTAGGCCATATGAGCATTGGCAGTGGGCGAGTGCTGTACCAAGATTTAGTGAAAATATCATTGGCTCTTTCTGAAAATACTTTAGAAAAAAATGAAGAACTAGTTAAGCTTCTTGGCGATTCAGATAGGATTCATCTTATTGGTCTCATGAGTGATGGCGGAGTACACTCTCATATAGACCATTTTATGGGAATCACGGACATCGCGGCAAAAAATGGTAAAAAAGTTTTTCTGCATCTTATTACTGATGGTAGAGACGTGTCTCCAACTTCTGCACAAAAGTATATCAAAAAGGTTCAAGAGCATTTAAGTGAAAACGTGATGATTGCTACTATTTCCGGTCGTTTTTACTCTATGGACAGAGATAACAGATGGGAGAGAATCAAGCGTGGATACGATGCTATAGTGCATGCTCAGCCCAAAAGTGGATTTGATGCAACTAGCTACATAGGACACTCATACTCTCTAGGCGAGACAGATGAATTCGTAGAGCCAATGGCATTTGATGGCTATGAGGGAATGCAGGATGGAGATGCTGTTTTAACGATTAACTTCAGAAGCGATAGAATGCGTGAAATGGTGACGGCTTTGGCTTCTGATGAATTTAATGGGTTTCCAAGAGAGCCTTTGAAGATTAATTTAGCAACGATTACCGAGTACGATAAAAGTTTTGATTATCCGGTGTTGTTTAGAAAAGATGCTCCAAAAAACACACTAGCTGAGGTTATATCAAAAGCAGGTTTAAAACAGCTACACACTGCGGAGACTGAGAAGTACGCACATGTGACATTCTTCTTAAATGGTGGGATAGACGAACCTTATGCAAATGAGACAAGAGTGCTGATACCTTCTCCTGACGTAAAGACTTATGACATGAAGCCTCAAATGAGTGCCCAAGCAGTTGGTGAAGCTGTTTTAAGTGCTATGGATGAAGAGTATGATTTTATAGTCGTTAACTTCGCCAACGGAGATATGGTTGGACACACTGGAGATTTTGAAGCTGCAAAAATCGCTGTTTCAACGGTAGATGCAGAGTTGAAAAAGATTCTTGAAAAAGCTAAAGAGAAAGATTATGGGCTTGTCCTCACATCAGATCACGGAAACTGCGAAGAGATGAAGGATGAGGAAGGAAACACACTGACAAATCATACGGTTGGAAAGGTATGGTGCTTTGTAGAAGCCGATGGCGTTAAAAAAGTTGACGTGGGTGGTTTAAACAATATTGCACCGACAGTTTTAACGTTGATGGGCTTAGAGATTCCAGCTGAGATGGATCATAGTTTAATATAAATTCAATTAATGAAGAGGAGGTTTGGTAGATGAAATTTAGTGGAAATAATGTTTTAGTAACAGGTTCAAGTCGTGGTATAGGTGCAGAGATTGCAAAAACTTTAGCATCTTATGGTCTCAAGGTATGGGTACACTACAGAAGTGGAGCGACTGAGGCTGATACTGTAAAAGAAGCGATTGAAGCTGCAGGTGGAAAAGCAGCTGTAATAGGTTTTGACGTAAGTGACGAAGCGGCGTTTGTTGATGCTATTAAAACTATTGTTAGTAGTGATGGTGAACTCTCTTATCTTGTAAACAATGCAGGGATTACAAATGATAAACTAGCGATGAGAATGAAGACAGAAGACTTCATGTCTGTAATAAATGCGAACCTTACTTCATGTTTTGTGGGTTGTAGGGAAGCTATGAAGGTAATGCGTAAGAAGAAGTTTGGTTCAGTGGTAAATATATCTTCAATCATTGGTGAGACAGGAAATGCAGGACAGACGAACTATGCTGCAAGTAAGGGTGGAGTTAATGCTATGACAAAAAGTTTTGCACAAGAGGCTGCTACAAGTGGTATGCGTTTTAACTCAATCACTCCAGGTTTCATAGCAACAGAGATGACAAGTGTATTATCAGATGAAATCAAAGATGGAATTAATGCAAAAATCCCAATGCAGAGAATGGGTCAAGCGAGTGAAATTGCCGATGCTACAGCTTTTTTACTCTCAGATCACTCTAGTTATATCACTGGAGAAACACTCAAAGTAAATGGTGGAATGAATATGGCATAATGGCTTTTTTTAAGCTAAAATTGTTATAATTACCCGATTAAAATAAAATAACAGGAGCTATAATGGCACTTATAGATGATATTAAAGAAGTAGTAGTTGAGCAACTAAGCGTTAGCGCAGATGAAGTAAAAGACGATGCAAAATTCGTAGAAGACTTAGGTGCTGATAGCCTTGACGTAGTTGAATTAGTAATGGCTTTAGAAGAAAAATTCGATATAGAAATTCCTGATGATGAAGCAGAAAAAATAGCTACTGTTGCTGACGTAGTTGCATACGTAGAGAGCAAGTAGTCTATACTTACTATACTAAAGAGAATTTCTCTTTAGTAATAAATATTTTTAATAGTTAACTCAAGAGTGGTTGATTTCTAAAAGTATTTTAATTTTTTATGGAGAATATTCAATGAGAAGAGTAGTTGTAACTGGGTTAGGAATGATAAACTCAGTCGGTAATGATAAAGAAACATCTTTCAAAGCGATTTGTGATGGTGAGTGTGGAATTGATGCTATTACAATTTTTGACCCTGAAAATTATAGTGTTAAGATTGCTGGTGAAGTTAAAGATTTTGACCCATCTACTGTAATGTCTCCAAAAGAAGTAAAAAAAGCTGATAGATTTATTCACCTTGGACTTAAAGCGGCTGGGGAAGCTATGTCAGATGCGGCACTTCCTGAAGATACTGATATGACAAGATTTGGAATCAGTGCAGGTTCAGGTATTGGTGGACTCCCTTCAATAGAGAAGAACTCGGTTATTTTAGAAAATAGAGGTCCTCGTAGAATATCTCCATTTTTTATTCCTGGAGCTTTAGTAAATATGCTTGGTGGATTTGTTTCGATTGAGCATGGAACACAAGGTCCAAACCTCTCTAGCGTAACAGCTTGTGCTGCTGGAACACATGCAATTAGTGAAGCTGCAAAAACTATTATGTGTAATGGTGCTGAAAAAATGTTAGTAGTATCAGCTGAGTCTGC
>JAYEHI010000287.1:0-22566 GCA_034659455.1 Campylobacterota bacterium
GATAATCTATAACGGCTATCTCAATCTCTGGATGTTGGTTTTTAAGCTTTCTTAGTTTAGAACGAAGTTGATTGATATTGATACTACCTTGATCATCGACATAGAGTTTCGCAGAGTTCATACGGTCAATGGCACCATTTAGAGATGACCACTGGTCATCATTCATATCGCCAACACGAAGCTTTTGTAGTGGGATTGAGGTTTGTATCGAAAGTAGACGCAGCATCAACTGTTCAGCTGGCATCTCTAGCGAGAAAAAAGCAACACCTTTACCGTTCATAATGAGAGAATTTACGGTGTTTAAAATAAAAGAAGTATTGTGAGTTACAGTCATATCTTCAAGTAAAAAGAGGTGATTACCATCTATTGTAAAACCATAATAATCATCTACCTTGTCATATTCAACTTTTACTCCTGTGTGTTTATAGTCTCTCTTAGCAAGTAATTTTCTCGCTTGTTTTCTAGGAAGCTTTGTTGGGATTCTATCTAAGTCTCCAACTATTCTTATTCTATAAACTTCACACTCATAATTTATTTTTTTAATTCTTGCAGTTTTTGTTTTAAAAGAGACTCTAAAACCTAAGCTATCTGCTAAATACTTTATTTGTAAAGTAAGTTCTTTACTTTTTTGCACTATCTCAAAAATATGAAACTTATCGTCATAATAGCCATCGCTATCTATAAGACCAGCAAGAAGTTGGAGTCTGTTTTTTTCGCTGTTTTGCAGAAAGTTGTGAGGAATATGCTTGTGGTTTAAAACTCCAATATCTCTTAGCATTTTTTGTAAAGAGATATCTTTATGTTTTGAGATGCCGCGTTTACCTGATGTAATGCTGTAAATTGGACACTTATCTTTTGGAGTCTGTACTGAGAGTTGCAAGTTTAGTTTTTGAGCATAGCTACTAAGATACTCTATAATTTCACTGTCCATAGTCGCGATACTAACACTTGAACTAGCACCATCACCGAGCCAAAGACCTAAAAAGTAAGGGTCTATATCAAGTTTTTGTTTTTTGAAATCAATAGCTACTTTATAGCCTTTGTAGTTTGAGTGAAATCGTTTTGATTTTTTGTTGTAATCTTTTACTTCAATATTTAAAACATCGCCATGTTTGTGCTTTCCCTCATTTCTACTACGCTTGAGTGATAAAATATGGGATTCATTGACACGATAATCAATCCCTTTGTTTTGACGAACCCAAAACATTTTTTCTCTTCCACGAGCGAGTGAGAGAACATTTCTTGGAGTTGAGTCATCACCCATAAGTTGATCACCAACTTTTACATCTTCTACATTTTTAAGAGTTCCATCAAACATAACGACTTTAGTTCCCAAACCAAGGCATTTCCCCATCGCTGGACGAGCCGCGATAATTACTAAATCCCCTTTACCAAAACCAGTCGTCATTTTGTTAAGTTCAGCAAAACCAGTGTCAACACCAACAAGGACGGAGTTACCACGAGCCTTCATCTCTTTGATGTACTCCATTGTGTCAAAGGTCATCTTTGGAGCATCTTTAAAGTCACTTGTCTGGTTGTCTTGCGTGATGTCATAGAGCTTTTTCTCTACTATATCTACAACTTCAGCAGAGGGGAGTTCCTCTTCAACAGTGACTCTTTTTATCTCTGTGGTAAGTGTTAGGAGGTGGCGTTTAAGAGATTTGTCTTTTATCTCATCAACATAGGCTTTTGTGTTTGAGATAGGGTTAGCGGAGAGAATCTCAAGCATAACCTGCTCATCAAACTTCTTCATCTTGATAAGCTCTTTTTTGATGAACTCTTCATCGATTGGCTGATCTTTTTGAAGAAGAAGCATCATTACTTTAAAGATGTCTTGATGCGCGGGAAGATAAAAGTCATCTTGTTTTAGTGCTGTGCTCAGTTCATCGAACTGACTTGGTTCAAAAACGATTGAGCTGAGTATGGAGCGCTCAAACGCGAGGTTGTAGAGGTTATCTTGCATTAGACTCTGTCTGCCATCTCTTCAACTTCACTTACAAACCTATCAACAAGCTCTGTCTCGTCAAGGTTAGCAACAACTTCGCCTTTGACCATAACAAGACCCTTCCCTTTTCCATAAGCGATAGCAACATCTGCATGAGCTGCTTCACCGATGGCGTTTACAACACAGCCCATCACTGAGACATTGAGTGGTGTTTTGATGTGAGCTGTTCTTTTTTCTATCTCTGCGACTGCTGTCACTAAGTCCGCTTCTATGCGTCCACAAGTTGGACAAGAGATAATGTTCAGTCCATCTGGCATCGCTCCACTATCTTTTAAGATAGCACGGGCGACATTTATCTCCTCTTCAAGTTCACCAGTGATGGAGACTCTCATCGTATCACCGATTCCATCAAGAAGAAGTGCTCCAAGACCGATAGAACTCTTTACAGTAGCATGAAAGAGTGTTCCCGCTTCTGTAACACCAAGGTGAAAAGGGTAGTGGTTTTTAGGTCTGAGCATTCTGTAGGCATCTACAGTTCTTTGTACATCAGAAGCTTTAAGAGAGATTTTGATGTCATCAAAGCCTAAGTCTTCTAGATACTTGATGTTGTACTCCGCTGAAGCGACCATTCCCTCTGCGGTCTGTCCATACTTGTTTTCAAACTCTTTTTCTAAAGAGCCGGCGTTTACACCTATTCTTACAGGAATTGAGCGCTCTTGGCATGCTTTTACTATCTCTTTTATACGAGACTTTTCACCGATGTTTCCTGGATTAAAGCGTATGCAGTCTACAGACTCCGCTGCAATAAGAGCGAGTTTATAGTTGAAGTGAATATCTGCTACAAGAGGAAGTGATACCTGCTCTTTAATAGCCTTAAGGGCATGAGCATCCTCCATATCTGGAACAGCAACACGAGCTATATCTGCACCAGCAAAGTGCAGGCGGTTTATCTGCTCAACAGTAGCAGCAACATCGTGAGTGTTAGAGTAAGTCATAGACTGAGTTGAGATAGGTGCATCACCACCAACAGCTACATTGCCGACATATATTTTTTTGGTTGGGTATCTTTTTATCATAGAGGGATTTTATCCCAAATTTAGTAAATACGCGCTTTAAAAACTTAGAATTTAAAATCTAAGTTTGTATAGAGATAACGACCAGGTTCATTCATAAGCATAACATCAGCACCACCACCTGTTAGAAGAATGAGGTCTGCATAAGTATTACTCTGAGCATAAGTTTCATCTAGAAGGTTGTTTACACCAAGTGTAAAGTCAAACTTTTTATTTACGGCATGTTTGACTTTCATGTTTAAGATACTCCATGAATCTAACTTCTGCTCACCATTTTCTGCATCTATTTCACTCCATGCATCACTTGCTACAACTTCTATAGTTGCCATTGAGTTGTTTGCATATTCGTAGTTTGCAGCTATGTTAGCACGAAGTGGAGCCATATCCGCCATATTTGTGTCACTTTGGTTTGTCAAAGCTTCTTCTTTTTTACCAACTTTGTAAGACGCAGCCATGTCAAATGTTAAATCATCCGTAGCATAAATAGAGGCACTGAGCTCTGCCCCATAAATTGTAGCATCTACATTTTCAAAGTTGTTTTTCATGAGGCTTTTGTTGTAATAGATATAATCTTGAAGCATAGAGTAAAAGGCTTTTACTTTAAACTTGAAAGAGTCGGCATCCGCTTCATATCCAAGGTCTATCTCTTGGTTTGTTGTCTGTTTTAGGTTATCTGTTCCTGTTACTTTTATGCCTGCTCCAGCAGGTTTGTTTTGTTTGAAATAGAGCTCTCTTGCATCTGGAACACGAGAAGCTTGACCTAGCCCGAAAAATATATGGTTGTCTCTATTAAGCGCATAAGTTGTAAAAAGATTTACATTAAACGCAGAGTAGTCATTTGATTGTTGGTTGACATCATCACTCTGAATATTTGTAGCGTCATATCTAGCTCCAGCTTTGATGTTTAAATCGCCATAATCTTTTTCAAGTGTTGCAAATATTGCAGAGTTTTTCGTGATGGCATTGTCCATACTTGTTGAAGAGAGAGTGCCTGTATCAGGAAGCATAACACCGTTTTTATAGTATTGACCATCCCATTTTCTTGTACTTGCATCAAGCCCTAAGCCAAGTTTATACTCAGAGAGTTCAAAGCTATTTTTTAGTTTTAGCCCATCCATATTTGTCTTTAACCAGCTTGTCATAGTTGGGTTTGTACCATAAGATGCCATTCTGAAGTCAGTGCCCATAGGGTGATCAACATCAGAGTGATAATATTGAAGATTAATATTTTTATAGACATCGCTAATGTTGTTAATATTGTAAGCCACACTATAGATATTTGAGTCATCGTAGATAGCATCCATTTTAGAGTTTGCGTATAATACATCGTTACTTCTGTTTGCTGTTACACTTAAACGCAGCTCTTGATCTTTTAGGGTAGTTATAAATGCCTTAGCCATAACACTTTTTTTACTATATGCTTTCATATCTTCATACTCTGGCTGTAGTTTTGCTGAAGCAACACCATAATTGTTTATTTGGTCTGAGAGAGTATCACCATTTCCATCTTTATACTGATTACTTGACTCCATGGAAGCAGCTACAGAGACTCTGATTCGCTCATTTCCACCACTCGCACTTGCACCAAATTTTCTGTAGCCAAATGAGCCAGCACCTATATTTAGCTCGCCCTTAGCCTCTTTAGAGGGTTTTTTAGTCTCTATTTTAATACCACCACTTAGAGTGCCGAAGTTTTCAACATCATAAGGACCCTCTATGACTTCAATGGACTCTATCTGATTTGCTAAGATATGAGAAACTGGAGGATCCATTCTATTTGGACATGCTCCATAGACTTTAGTACCGTCAACATCGACTGAAATATTATCGCGTTTTTGACCACGGATGAGGATATCATTTGCAATGGCACTACGGCGTGACATATCTATGCTTGGTACTTTATCACTAAGAGCTTGCGCAACATCTGCTGAGGTTTGTGCATTTTGTGCTACCTCAGTAATAAGTGTAGATTCGACACTTATTTTTTGAAGTTCTACATCTGCCCCGTAGAGACTACTAACAGCTAGTAAAGAGAGAGTAATTCTGTTTTTCATAACGATTTACCTTAAATTTTTTAATTAAATTATATTATTAAAAGAGTGTTACAAGAGTGTTAAGTCGTTATCTGTTTTTAGATAAGATTTCATTTATGAGTAAAATGGAAAAAATTAAACGAACAATTTTAATAGCACTTGGCTTTGCACTAGCTACATATCTTATAATGAGTGGTATGGCTATCTTAGATACTAAACAAGATACTAACACAAGCATAGAGGGCTAATGGCATTTATAAGCATAAGTAGAGAAAACTTTTTTTATAACCTAGACAAGATTGCTAAGCAGGCAGGCTCTAAAGATAAAATTGCATTAGTTCTAAAAGATAATGCCTATGGCCACGGTATCATGGAGATGGCAGGCTTAGCAAAAGAGTATGGCATTACAAAAGCTGTTGTCCAGACGAATGCTGAAGCTATGTTGGTTGAAAACTGTTTTGAGTATGTTTTAGTTTTAGCTGATTGTCCAAGTGAAGTAAGCCAAAAAATGCGTTATACGATTAATGATGTCTCTGCAATAAAAAAGTTTCCAAAAGGAACACTTGTAGAGTTAAAAGTAAACACTGGCATGAATAGAAATGGTATAGAGATGGGTGAATTTGAATCTGCTTTAGAGACGATAGAAGTGCAGGGTCTGAAACTTGAAGCAATTTTTACACATCACGCTTGTGCCGATGAACTTGATGGTATATATGAGTTACAAAAAAAGAGGTTTGAAGAGATTAAGCTAAAAGCACCGAAGAACTTACGTTTTCATTCATGTAACTCTGCTGCACTTTTTAGAGAAAACAACTTTGATGAGGATATGGCAAGGGTGGGGATAGTCGCTTATGGTTGTCTTGAGATGCCTAAAGAACTAAACCAAGTTGTGTTGAAACCTGTACTCTCTCTCTATGCAAAAAAGATATCATCGAGAGTTCTTAAGGCTGGAGAGAGTGTAGGGTATGGTGCTACTTTTAGGGCTAAGGGAGAGATGGTAGTGAGTAATTATGATTTTGGATATGGAGATGGTTTTTTAAGAACGCATTCAAATGTTTACAAAACGCCAGAGGGCATCAAAATAGCAGGTCGAATCTCTATGGATAACAGCTCTTTTTTAACGAATAAAGAGGAGTTGTTGATTTTTGATGACGCTTCAGAGGTCGCTAGAGAGACAAATACAATCAACTATGAAGTACTAACATCACTCAAAGCAACTCTAAAACGCAGAGTTGTTTAAGAGTCGCACGCTTTTAGGAGTTGATTTTCACCACTGCATTAGAGAACAAAACGCCATCAACATTGAGAAGGAGCATCTCCTCTATCTCATCTTCACTCTCTATATTTACCAATATCTTTGCATCAAAAAGGTAAGACTCCGCTATGCTCTGTGCAGTTTTTGCCAAAGCGGGGTTAACGACAATGTACTTTGCGTTTAAAGCGGAGGCGTAAGCTAGCTCGGTAACATTAGCTACACTAAGAGTAAAAGAGACGCCATTCTCGTTTAGGTGCTCAATGATATCGAGATTCTTTTCGTGAAACCCAAGATAGATATTTGAGTTTGATGGTGTTTTACTGATGCTCTCTATATCGTTTACATGATACAACTTTTCATTTTCTAAAAATCTATGACCAAAAAATAACATCTATTTTGCCTTTGTTACGCACTCTGATGAGCAGTAGTATTTTGAATTTGAGAGGATAGACTCGCTTAACTCAGAGTAAACACCACAGCTTGCACACTCTATCATGTCGTTTGCTTCTGGTTTATTCTGAGATGAGCTTGTCTCTTTTGGAGTTTTAAGTGGTTTTTTCTTTATAAAGATAAAGTAGACCACAGCGATTACCACTGCAACAAGGAGGATTTTAAGTATCATACATTTGCTCCTAGAAGTAGGTAGTGTCTATTTTGTGTCTCTATTATTTTATGATTCATATCTTTAGCTCCATCTTCAACTTCATCAAAAACTTTTTCACCCTTGTAAAAAAGAAGCATACTCTTCTCATCACGAAAGTTCTGGCTGAGTGCAAGCAGCATTTTAGTCTCTGTTACCGCTCTTGAAGTGATGATGTCAAATATTTGAGGATCCATCTGTTCTACTCGTTTTTTAACAACCGTGACATTTGTAAGCCCTAAGTCAGCTTTGATGAATTGTAAAAATGAGGCACGCTTTACGAGAGGCTCTACTAAAGTGACATGAGTTTCAGGAAGCGCAAGAGCTAATATCATCCCTGGAAAACCAGCGCCAGTTCCTATATCCATAAGGCTCTCAACCTTAGGCAAAAAACTTACAGGAAAAACGGCATCATAGATAAAAGTGTCTAGTGTAGTGTCGTCTTTTGCCCCAGTAAGATTATGAATCTTGTTCCATTTATGCAGATGTTCTTTATATTTTTGAACATTATAAAAAAAGTTTTCTGGTAGTTTTATCTCATCTTTTGAGAGTGTAGCTTTTAAATCCAATAAAATATCCTTCGTTTTGAAAGGATATTTTATCTAAAAAAGTATTAGAGTTTATGAAAATAGTTTTTTCATGGCTGTAAAAAAGATTTTAAAAACTCCTTTATTGCCAACCACTTCATCTATAAACTGATCATAAGTTTTGTGCTTGTCTTCTAAAAATCCACGAAGGTACTTCTCACTTGCATCTACACCAGCATCTTTTTCTATATCTAAGAGCTTTTTATAGATTGGTTCCATAGTATCTATGGCTTTTTGAGACACGGCTTTTCTAAATGCAGTATATGAAATGACCTCATTTGTGATAGAGTCTACCTTAGGCTCAAACTCGGTAACAACCCAGTAGTAACTTCCATCTTTTGATAAATTTTTGACAACTGCCATAATGTTGTTAGCAGCACTTATACGCTCCCACATCATTTTAAATATGACTTTTGGCATATCTGGGTGGCGGAGGATGGAGTGTGGCTGCCCAATGAGCTCTGCATCGCTATATCCAGAAATCTCTACAAAATAATCATTTCCATACTCTATAATGCCTTTAGCATCTGTTTTTGAAACTATATAACGTTTGCTATCTAGTTTTATTTCATTGTTGTTTGGTGTCGGATGTGTCATGGTGTTCCTTTATTTTAAAAAATTATTTAATTATATAGTTTATATTATTAATTTTATGTAATAATACGTATAAATATTTCATATGGGGCAAAGATATGACGAAATTGGAGATGACAGAGGCGATAGAAAAGGCAAAGGCGGTTCATCTAGCACAGATGGACAAAATAAAATCTGAAATGTTAGGTAAGACAGTTAGCAACCCTACTGCTCCAGGAAAAACGGAGTGTGAATATGGTGTTTGGTTTTATGGAAATGAAGAAATCATGAAAAATATTTTGGGATTACAGCTGTTTGAGCACCTTGAAAGAGATCATGCACAGTGGCACCAAGACTATCACAGCATACACAAGCTATTTTTTAAAGAAGAAAAAAAGGGACTTTTTTCAAAAATACTAGGAAAAAAACATGATGAGATGACACTTGACAAGGCAAAGCTTTATTATAGTGAGTTAGAGAAAGATACAAAGGCTCTTTTGTTAACGATTGAGTCTGCATTAAGAAGGGTATCTGCTCTGAGTGAGTCAAAGTTTAGTTAATTTTTAAGCAACTCTTCTATCTCATCTGCAGGGATAGGAGGGGAGTAGATATAACCTTGAATCAATTCACAACCATTTTGAAGTACAAAATCTTTTTGTGCTTGTGTTTCAACCCCTTCAGCTATCAACTTCAAGTTCAAACTCTTCCCTAAAGCGATTATAGCCTTAGTGATTGCCATATCATCACAGTCATCAGGGATATCGCGTATAAAAGATTGATCGATTTTGAGTTTATCAAGAGGAAGTTTTTTGAGATAAGAGAGAGATGAGTAACCAGTTCCAAAATCATCAATGGCTATTTCGATTCCCATACTATGAATACTGTTTAGTTTCTCTATGGCCGCTTCTGGGTTGTTCATAACTTGTCCCTCAGTCACTTCAAGCTCTAGCCAGTTGGGCTGAAATTTCTGACTCTCCATAGCTTTTTTTAAATATTGTAAAAAATCTTTTTCGTTGAGTTGTTTCATCGCTAGGTTCAAGGAGAGTACACCAGGGTTAAAGCCTTGGCTGTACCATTTGGCAAACTGTGCCATAGCCTTTTTCATAACAATTTTGTCAATATCTATAATAAGTCCCGTCTCTTCAGCTATAGGAATAAACTTACTAGGTGATACTAATCCTAAGGATGGATGATCCCATCTAACAAGTGCTTCCATACCCAGAATAGTGTTTGTCTCACCTTCATATTGTGGCTGGAAGTAGACTACAAACTGCTCCTCTTTTATAGCAACTCTAAGACTAGATTCCATGACTACATGCTCAAAAGCAAAGGCCGTCATGCTTGAAGAGTAGAACTGATAATTACTTCTTCCTTCATCTTTAGCTTTATACATAGCCGCATCGGCATACTTTACAAGGTTTAGATCACTAGTGGCATCATCAGGATAGATGCTAATTCCTATGCTTGAAGAGACGTAAAGGTTATGAATAGCAACATTTATTGGCTCTTTCATTATTGCTATAATTTTTTGTGCGACCACTGAAGCACTCTGAAGAGATTGGATATTTTTTAGGATGATTGTGAACTCGTCACCTCCAAGCCTAGCTAAAGAATCATCCTCTCTAATAGTTGAGCGGATTCTCTTCGCTGCTTCTATAAGTACTTCGTCACCTACATGATGTCCTAAGGAGTCGTTGATTTTTTTAAATTGGTCCAAGTCTATAAAAAGCAGAGCAAATTTTTCACGGTTTCTTTTTGCGGTAACAATGGATTGAGAGAGTCTGTCTTTAAAGAGAGCTCTATTTGGAAGACCAGTTAAGGCATCATGATGTGCTTGGTATTTCAGTTTTTGTGTCTGTTCTTCTAAAAGAAGTTGAGTCTCTTTTTGGATGCTGATATCTTGGATATAGCCGACATAGCTGTCTATGTTTCCATCTTCATCTTTAGAGATGCTTAGAGATATGTCGCATATGAGTCTGCTTTGATCCTTTTTAAGCATATTTGCTTCTATGTCTAAGTTGCCTTTGGTCTGAAGCATTGAAAATAGCTCTTGAAGGCTATACTCATTTTGAGGGTCATATATCTTGGAAATTGTTTGACCTATCATCTCTTTGTCGCTGTAGTTGAAAAGTTGAGTGCTTCCTCTATTCCAGTTGGTGATTTTTCCCTCTGTATCGGTTGATATAACGGAGTCGTGTATGTACTCAAGTATACGCGCTTGCTTTTTCTGCTGGGTCTCTAAATCAACTAGCTGAGAGATATCGGTATCAAAAATCACGTAAGCCGATTCTCCTGCATAAGTGAGTGTATGGAGGTAGGATTGAACATGATAAAGAGACCCGTCTTTTCTTCTGTGCACACTTCGGTTTAGTGTGTGACTTGTCTCTAGTAAAATTGCTTTGAGTCTTGCGATGTCTCTATTTTTAAGAAATGGATTTACATCTTTAACATGCATCGTTAAAAACTCTTCTAGGCTGTAGCCAAGAGCTTGGGTAGCACCTTTGTTGACGTAGAGATACTTTAGTGTCTCTAAAGAGAGTATGTAAACTTCGTTGGATGAGTACTCTATAAGCTTATAGAGTTCTTCCATTTTCTGTTTTATGGAGAGCTCTTTAGTGATATCTTGCGTTGTTCCAAGGAGTTTGTCGGGGTTGCCATCTTCGTCGAAAAGAACTTGACCATTAAGGGACACAGTAGCTATCTCTCCACCAACTTTTTTTATTTTACATGTGAGGGAGCCTACCTCTTTAGACTTAGTGGCTTCATGAATCTTACTTTTTACTATATCTATATACTCAGGAAGAAGGTGAGACAAAAAAAGTTCAAAAGTTGGTTTGACAGCTTCTATCTCGTAACCATATATTTTATAGGTTTGATCTGACCATAAAGTATCATAAGTGCTCAGATCTACTTCCCAGCTACCCATGCCGGAGATAGCTTCTAGGTGTCTAAAGTTAGTCTCTCTAGCTTTGAGCTTTATTTTGGCATTTTCAAGAGTGTCGTTTTCTAAACCTGTTGGCATGAATCAGTTCCTTAGCTTAGTTGAGAGCTCATAGTAGATGACCCATTTCGTCGCGTTTTACTTCCAAGTAGCCCTCATTAAACTCATTTGGGTCAATAATGATAGGCATACGTTCAAGTATTTCTATATCTTCAATAGAGTTAATCTTATCTGGGTTATTGGTAAGTAGTTTTATTTTTTTTATTTTAAAATGATTTAAAATATAAGTAACGACTTCATAAGTTCTCTCATCCGAACCAAATCCAAGTTGATGGTTGGCTTCGATAGTATTGAGACCCTTGTCTTGCAGAGCATAGGCATTTATTTTGTTTAAAAGGCCAATGTTGCGTCCCTCTTGTCTGAGGTATATAACCATGCCACTCTCATCATTGATAAGCTTAAGTGCAAACTCTAATTGATCACGACAGTCACACTTTAAACTACCAATAGCATCACCAGTAAGACACTCTGAATGTACTCTAACAACAGGCTCTTTACTTAAATTTTTTGCATATATAACGAGGTGTTCTTTCTCACCCTCTTTAAACGCTTTTACATTAAACTTCCCAAATCGTGAAGGAAGGTTTGCTACATCTGATATTTCTATATTCATTAATTTAATCTTTAAATGGGTAAAATATTTTCTTAAAAATGATTATAACAAAAAAAAGGTTTATAAATGTTTCAAAGATTTCGTCGTACCCGTCTAAATAAACAACTTCGTGCTCTCGTAAGAGAAACGAGTGTAAATGTAAATGATTTCATATATCCACTTTTCATTAGAAGTGGCGAGGGAATAAAAACTGAAGTGGCTTCTATGCCTGGTGTGTATCAGATGAGTTTGGATGAGGTTATTAAAGAGTGTTTAGAGTTAAAAAAGTTAGGAATTTATTCTATTATTCTCTTTGGTATTCCTGATACGAAAGACTCTATCGGTTCTGACTCCTTATGCGAACATGGAATTATTGCCTCGTCAGTTCGTGCGATTAAAGAGGCTCATCCTGATATGTTTGTAGTTACAGACCTCTGTTTTTGTGAGTATACAGACCATGGTCACTGTGGAATTATTGATGAAGAGAAAGAGACAGTCAACAATGATGCTACTTTAGAGATATCGGCACAACAAGCGATTATTCATGCTAAGGCTGGTGTTGATATGATAGCACCAAGCGGAATGATGGATGGTATTATAGAGAGACTTCGCACTACTTTAGATGAAGCTGGATATGAAAATCTTCCTATCATGGCTTATTCGACGAAATTTGCTTCGGGATATTATGGACCTTTTCGAGATGTGGCGGAATCGACTCCCTCTTTTGGCGATAGATCGACTTATCAAATGGATCCAGCAAATCGTAGAGAAGCCATATCTGAGTCCGTTAGTGATGAGATGCAGGGAGCTGACATACTCATGGTGAAGCCCGCTTTGGCTTATCTCGACTTAGTTCGCGAAATAAAAGATGCTACTTCACTTCCTATGGCTGTATATAATGTGAGTGGCGAATATGCGATGCTAAAGCATGCAGGCTTAAACAATCTGATAGATTATGATAGAGTCGTTATGGAGACTATGGTAGCATTTAAACGCTCGGGAGCAGACATAATAATCTCATATCATGCCAAAGAGGTAGCAAAAATGCTACAAAACAGCTAAGTTAAAGAAAAAAATTATAAAATATAAATTAAACAAAAAAATTAGGAAAAAAATTGAGACATTTTTTAACACTAAAAGATTTTACAAAAGAAGAGATTCTAGAGATAATAGAGCTTGGTCTTGAGATAAAAAAAGATTTAAAATCAGGTTTTTTTAAAAAAGAGCTTGAGAACCAGACATTAGCGATGATTTTTGAAAAGAGCTCTACAAGAACACGTGTAAGTTTTGAAACGGGAATGTTTCAGCTTGGTGGTCATGCACTTTTCCTTTCAAATCGTGATATCCACTTAGGACGAGGTGAGCCGGTAAAGGATACATCTCGTGTAATCTCTAGCATGTGTGATATGGTTATGATTAGAACATTTGAGCACTCTATGATAGAAGAGTTCGCCTCTTACTCGAAAGTTCCAGTTATAAATGGACTAACTGATTCATATCATCCTGTTCAGCTCTTAGCGGATTATATGACTATGGTTGAGTATGGTATAGATGAAGACGCTATAGTCGCTTACGTTGGCGATGGAAACAATATGACGAACTCTTGGTTGATGCTTGCAGCAAAACTTGGATTCGAGCTTCGTATAGCAACGCCAAAAGGGTATGAGGTAGATGGAGATGTTTTAAAAGATGCTCTAGATATTTCTAAAGAGAGTGGGGCTGTTATAAAAGTTATGAATGACCCAAAAGAGGCTATAGCTGGTGCGACCGTTGTGACAACTGACACATGGGCATCTATGGGGCAAGAAGAGGAAAAAGAGCAGAGAGTTAAAGACTTTTCAGGCTTCATGGTAGATAGCTTGATGATGTGCTTAGCGAAGAAAAATGCAAAATTTTTACACTGTTTGCCAGCATATCGTGGACAAGAAGTTTCAGATGAACTAATGGATATGCATGCCGATATTGTATTCAGTGAAGCAGAAAACAGACTACACGCTCAAAAAGGGCTAATGGTATGGCTCAACAAACAAAGGGGATAACTTATGAAAATATTACTAATGATGGTGCTTGGAATAAGCACGCTTTTTGGAGCTGCAAAAGTAGTTGAGGTAGGTGAGCGTTTTTCTGATTCGCAAAGTTGTAAAGCTTGCCATTTACGCATAGTGAATGAGTGGGAAGAGTCTTGGCACTCAAAAAGCCACTATCAGAATGATGAATATTTTCAAAAAAGTGTTGATTACGTCTCCCGCAAGACCCGAAAAAGCCCTAATAGTGTTAAGGTTCAGTGTGCAACATGCCACAATCCTCGTATATCGGTAACAAGTACCGATATGGACTATGAAATTGACGCGGTTATGGGTCTTAATAAAGGTTCTGCAGTTGATAAAGCGGTTAGCGATGATGCAATAAGTGAAGGGATTAACTGTGTTGTGTGTCACAACATTGATAAAATTCATGATGATAGAGATGCTACTGAGCGCGGTATCAATAGAATAAGCTGGACTGAATCTGGAACAATGACTGGTCCTTATAAAGATGCAAAGTCTCCTTATCATAAGACAATACATCATGAATTTATGGATACACAACCAAATAAGCTATGTTTTGTGTGTCATGCGAATGATAGAAGTGTTAAAGGACTTGTCTTTACAAACATGGAAAAAGAATATATCAAAGGTGCAAAAACTTGTGTAGAGTGTCACATGGGACCTAAAAGTAAAGACGTAGCAGCAACTTATAAGATGTATAATGGAAAAGCGAAAATAAGAGAAGTACGACACCATGGTTTTGCTGGAGCTCACTCAAGTAATATGTGGAGAGATGCCTTAAGTGTTTCGCTCTCTCAAAAAGAAAAAGAGATTATGATACATATTAATAATCCTCAACCACACAACATTCCAAGTGGATTTGGCTCTCGTGAAATTATAGTTGACATTTTCTATAAAAAAGGGATGAATATTATAGATAAAAAATCTATCTCTTTAACAAACAGATACACAAGAAAGAAAAAGAGACCAACGATACCACATCTTGCTACGAAGCAGAGTAAAGATATGAGTATACCAGCTGGGGGAAAAAGAACTTTAAAAACTTTAACAAAGGTTGGAGCAACATCGGTAGAGGTAAAAGTCTATTATCGTTTAGTGAATGATGAAATTCGTTCTTTATTAAAACTCAAAGGAGCCAATTGGGCTGAAAAGCACTTCATAACCCAATCAAATTTGAAGTTGAAATAGAGTCTATGACTCTATTTCCATCCCTCTGAATCTTTTAAGATAGATCTATTAGAAGTGTTGTAAACTTTGATTATTTTTGATATTAAAGCGGTACCGTTATCAAAGTACTCATTAGGTTCTATGTTTTTAATGTCATTTTTAAATTTATCTTCTGCAAAAAGCGTATAAGCATTGGCTGATTTGTTGACACTGGCTATCTCCTCACCGATTTGCTGTGGGAAAGAGTCTTCATACTTTTGTGTTAACTCATAAAGCTCCGCTTGCAGCTGTTTGTTTAAGGTTTTAATCTTGTTTGCTAAGATGAGTATCTTATTGAGTTCTGCTTTAGAACGTTGCTTTTTTGCTGCTAAACCCGAGCCAAAACCTCTCATCTGTCCCACATACTCCGTCATTGGAAGCATTGTCTCCATCATGACTTTAGAACTCTCAACACCAAAAGCATTTAAGTCTTTTGCAGAGCGTTTTGAGAGAGTTTGCGCAAGAATCAAGATCTGTCCAATCTGCTCTGTATAATCAGCGAAAACAGCTCCTGACTCCGATTTTCTTTTAAATGCTTTATGGTTTAGTTTTATAAGCGTGTCGGATATGCTTGCGGCTCGCTTGTTTATGATTGGATCCGTAGCAATGGATACTGACTCCATAGTCGTAATCGCTTTGACCATACTTTCTCTATTGTTGTATACAAGTAGCTGTGCGGCAGTATTTCCATTTAAGAAAGAGTTTGTGAGTCCTCTCGTCTTTTGTGTAGCGATGACTAAATCCTTGAGACTTCCTAGGTAGACTGTGTTTTCTGCTTGGTTGTCATTACTAAAAAGAGACTTAGCATTGAGAGACGTAAGCAAGAGTAAGATTATTAAGAACGTGCGCATGTTTTTCCTTCTGTATTTTAGTTGAATAATAGCTAAAATACAAACTCTAGAAACGTTCACTTATGTATAAAAAATGAGCATAATGGAGTATTTGACTAATATAAGATGCCTGTTGCCTCTCTTATCTTCTCTATCATAGGCATAGCTGTTTCTCTAGCTTTATTAGCACCACTTGTTAAAATATCTCGAACTTCGTCTTGATGACTCATATAGTAGTCACGTTTTTCTCTGTACTCTTTAAAGTACTCCCACATAACTTCTGCAAGGTAGATTTTGAAGTGTCCATGGCCTTCACCACCTTGGGTGTAGCGTTTTTCAAGTGCAGTTAGATTTTCACCCTCTAAGAAGAGTTTTGCCATGTTGTAAACATTACAGTTTTCATACTCTTTAGGCTCTTGCATAGCTATGTTCTCAGTCACTATTTTTTTGATGGTTTTGAGTTGCTTCTTCTCTTCGCCAAAGATATTGACCGTGTTTCCATAACTTTTAGACATTTTCTGCCCATCAGTTCCAGGAACTGTCTGTACCTCTTCTTGAACTTTAAAGTTTGGAATGGTTAGGATATCTCCATATTCGTTGTTGAATTTAGTGGCGATATCACGAGCTATCTCTACATGCTGTATCTGGTCTTTTCCTACAGGCACTATGTCGGGAGAATAAAGAAGTATATCAGCAGCCATCAGTACAGGGTAGGAAAAGAGAGAATGGTTAGCTGAAATTCCTTTTGCAGTTTTGTCTTTATAGCTATGTGCACGCTCAAGAAGCCCCATAGGAGTAAAGGCAGAGAGTACCCAGTAGAGCTCTAAAACCTCTTTAACATCTGATTGAACCCAAAAAGTTGATGAGTCTGGATTGATACCAAGACTTAAAAAATCTGTTGCAGTCTGCATGGTTAGATTTGCTAGTTTTTCACCACCGTTACCGCTACTCATAGCATGATAGTTTGCGATAAATGCAAATGTATCTGCATCTTTTTGAGCGTCTACCATCTGTTTTATGGAACCAAAATAGTTCCCAATGTGTAAATCACCTGAAGGCTGAATACCTGTTAATACTCTCATAAGTCATCCTAATAGAAAAATTCATAAATTTTTTGCAGTATTATACCAATCTCAGCTTTATTTTGTTATTATAATTCTATATAAGAAGTGTGAAAAGACACTTCACAAAAAGGATACATTATGAACTTACAAATCCGTTCAAAAGACGTAACATTAAACGATGCTACAAAAGCTCACATAGAAGGTGCATTAGAAGCATTTCAAAAATATTCATTAGATATTACAAGCATTAACTGTATTGTTGAAGCTGAGAAAAAAGGTGTTAAAGTTGAGTTTGATATCAAAATCGCTCATGCACAGCCAGTAGTTATTTCTCAAAGTGATGACTCTTTAGATGCAGCTATCGATTTAGCTATTGATAAAGGAACTAAAGCACTTCGTCGTTTACATGATAAAGTTGTTGACCATAAAAATGGTTCTGTTAAAGATCTAGAAACTTTAGACGCATAAACATACACTATGCTCTTTTATGAGCATAGTAATACCCTCTCTTAACAAACCAAGTAATTTTTTCAGACAAATTTTCAAGGAGTATTTTTGAAGCTTTTAGTGTTTATTATATTGTTTTGCATAAGTTTATTTGCAAATGATAAATATTCTGTTCGTGCAATGGCTGGGAAAGTGACCATGAGTGATTTTAGTGAAATTATGGTTTTAAATTGGCAAGGGCACCCCTATGATTTAAAAGTATATAGTGTTGATGGTGGGTATCAACTTGCAAAAGATTACAAACAATTGCCTTTGGACTTTTATCTCAAAAGCTCTTTAAGTTATTATGATGAGGATGGCTATAAAGACAACATATATGAACTAACCCTATATTTTAAAGCATACTGGAGTTTTTTTGGAAAAAAGATGCGTTTTGGTTTAGGAGAAGGAGTCTCTTACACTTCTGGAGTGTTAACAACTGAGTACCTTGAAGCAAGCGAAGAGGGAGATTTTAATTCGAAATTTTTAAACTACCTGGATGTGAGTTTAGATGTTGATTTAGGCAAAATGTTTAATTATAAGGCTTTAGACGAATTGTATATTGGTTGGGGGCTCAAACACCGTTCAGGAATTTTTGGGCTTATAAACAATGTAAAGCGGGGTGGCTCAAACTACAACTGTATATATATAGAAAAAAACTTTTAAGGAATTAAATTATGTACGATTGGATACTCTGGTTTCATGTTATCTCTTTTATCTCTTGGTTTTCAGCACTTTTTTATCTGCCTAGACTGTTTGTTTATCATGCAGAAAACATAAATAACGCTGGTTTTGTAGAAGTAGTGAAGATTCAAGAGATGAAACTCTTTAAGTATATCGGTGTGCCAGCAATGTGGGCAACAGTTTTGAGTGGACTTGCTTTAGCTTATCTCTATGGTTTTGCTGGTAATGGCTGGATACATGCTAAGATAACATTAGTTGTTTTACTAATGGCTTATTTTTTCTCAATGAATAAGTATCGGATAGAGTTTTTGGAAGATAGATGCCAAAAGAGCGGAAAGTTTTTCAGAATGTATAATGAGATTCCAACTATCTTGATGCTTCTGATAGTTGCAATGGTAGTGTTTAAACCGTTTTAGGTTTAAACTTATTTCTCACCACGTTTTTTAGCTTTAAAAAGAAGTGGTGTTCCCGTAAAGTTAAAAGCTTCTCTCATTTTGTTTGTTAAGTATCTTCTATATGTGAAGTGAAGCCCGCTAGGTTTATTCATAACGATAGCAATCTTTGGAGGTCTTGTCTCATACTGTGTAGCATAGTAGATACGGATAACTTGTCCGCTAACACTTGGAAGTGTATGACGTCTTAAGGCTCTCTCTATTACTTCATTTATTTTACTCGTTGGTATTCTTTGCGAGTAGTTTTCGTTTATTTCTAAAATCATATCGTGGAGTTTATCGACTCTTAGATGTGTTTGAGCAGAGAGAGTGATGATAGGTGCATAAGCAAGAAACTTGAATCTATCACGAACTTCTTTGATAATTTTGTCATGCTCTTCGCGTTTAGAGATATCCCATTTGTTTAAGACGATGATTGAAGAGAGACGGTTACTATCAACAAGTCCAGCTATCTTCTCATCAAGGTCCAAAAATGGCTCACTCGCATCAAGAACAACGAGTGCCATATTAGCATTTTCAAGCATCTCTTTTGTTCGCATAAGTGCATACTTCTCGATTCCTAAAATCTTTCCACGACGACGAAGCCCAGCGGTATCTACAAATGTAAGTTGCTTGTCATCGTAAGTAACCGTTTCATCTATAGGGTCAATAGTAGTTCCAGCTACACTACTTACTACAGAGCGTTCTTCTCCAAGTAGAGCATTTAAGAGTGAGCTTTTCCCAACATTTGTACGACCAATAATTGCAATCTTGATATGATCTATATCCTCTTCATCAAACTCTTTGATGCGGTCATTATTTCCAAAGATAGAGTTATCTTCAATAATGCCATCCATCTCATCTTCATCCCAATATGTGTATCCATCGTCATCTTCATCGTGAGCATTTGAAAAGAACTCTTCATCATCTATCTCTGCTGGTTCAATTATTTGAACACTCTCTTCTTCCTCTTCTTTGATGATATCGCTATCTGGAATCTTGTCTGCAATCCACTCTAAAAGTTCAACTGTATTTCTGTTGTGCGCGACTGATATACCAAATATTGCATCAGTTCCAAACTCATAGTAGTCCCAGAGTTTCTCTTTCATCTTATCGTTATCTATCTTATTTACTACAAGTGCTATATCTTTACCCATAGTCTGAAGTTCATAAAAAAGCTTTTTATCTTCATCTTCAGGTATGCCTTTTCCATCAACCATATAGAGGATGATATCAGCGGCATATGCAGCTTTAAGAGACATCTCTTTTATCTTATCGAAGAGTTCACAACCTTTATCTAGCCCACCAGTATCCAAAAGCATAGCCTCTCTATCTATAAATGTAACTGTACGGCGTTTGACATCACGAGTTGTACCTGCTATCTCTGCTGTAATGGCATCGCGTTTTTTAATGAGGCGATTAAAGAGAGAACTTTTTCCAACATTTGGACGACCGATAATGGCGATTTTTTTCATGAGTTTGACCTTAGTGTATTTATGGGAGTTAAATAAAAATAAAATTTATAGTGGAATTATATCCAAATAAGGAGAAGAAAGTAGATGTTGGATTAGATTCTAAAAAGAACCTAGTCCATTACCAGCCATACATAGAGTTCACCGCTATAAGAATCTTTGTAAATCGATTCTATATGAGCGGTTAGCGTAGAAGAAGCACTATAGTTGCTTTGTGTATCCATGCTTAAAGATGCAGTTTCGTTAACGACTACATCTCTCTTGCTCATGTTAAGGTTTACTTTTACACCTTGCTGCAGTGTAAGTTCATCTAAAGCACGAGTAATAGCGAGTTTTCGTTGTGTTGATGGTTTTTGATCGTAAGTCCTGCCTGCAACTCCTACCGCTCCAACATTTCCATTTTGCATGGGATTGAGAATCCACGTTGGTTCTGCTGAAGTTTTAGCTGGAGCAGGTTGTGAATTACAACCTACAAAAAAGAGAGTTAGTAAAACTAGCGAGGTAAAAAGCAGTCTCATTAGTCAGTTGGAAACTCTTTATTTAAATCATCTAAAGCTTGTTTAGATTGAAACTGTTGCCATCTTGCATCGTCATTTTTAAAACTTGACTTAAGAGTCTTTTGGATTGTGTCTTTAACGGCACCGTTTACATCAGACTCAGGTACCGTTACAAGTAGGTACATAGCACCAGAAGGAGCGTTCCACATATCAACAGCTTTAGAGCCCTGTAGGTCAACTTTAGCAACTTGAGAAGTAACAGCTTTAGAAACTTTATCTATAACTTCAGCATTGCCATTACCAGTTACACCAGTATAAGCAGTAACTTTGTCTTTTACTTGAGTTTGAATCTGTTGTGTTAGATCTGAACGACCATTTGCAAGAGCAACTCTTCTCATATGTGCAGTTCCAGCAGCACTTTTATCAGCTATACCAACACCAGCATAAGCACCCTCTACCATAGGTATACAAGTCCACTTAGGAGCAAGAACATTCTCTTGTTTACAAGCAAACGATGCAGCCTCTTCTACTTTTGGTTTTGGTTCTGCACCACATCCTGTCATCGTCACAGCAACTAATCCCGCTAACGCCATTGAAGAAATCATTTTTATCATAGTTATCCCTTTGTGTTTTAATATGTATGAAAAGTATACTAGTATAAATCTTTATATTTTATTAGAGTTGCTGAGATTTTTTTAATATAAATATTATTTTTTGTTGGGTGCTTTGCTCTTTATGGGTTGAGTGTAAGATATAATAAGAGAAATATTTCTAGCAGGAAAAATATGAAACAGTACTACTCATACGAAAACTTTACAAAAGATACAAATTCTCTTATAAAAGAGCTAAATCCTTATGAGGTAGAGGTGATTGTAGGTATTGCACGTGGTGGTTTGACTCTTTCTCATTGTATAGCAGAGGGTTTAGAGATAAGAGATGTTCAGACTATTCGGACAGAGCTTTATGACGATACTTGTAAACGCCAAGAGATATCCGTATTTGGAAGTTGTCATTTTGAAAGTGTCAAAAAAGTTTTAGTAGTGGATGACATAGCTGATAGCGGTGAGACTCTTAAAGAGGTTATGAGTTACTTAGAGAGTTCCTTTAGTGATGTGGAGTTTATGTCAGCAACACTATTTTACAAAAAGAGTTCTATCTATAAGCCTAACTTTTGGATAAATGAAGCTCACAACTGGATAGAGTTCTTTTGGGAAAAGGACTTTTTATAGTTATTTCCTAGACTCTTCTATCATTTCGTAGGCTTGATTAATCTCTTGAGTCTTTGCTGTAGCCTCTTGCATGTAAGCTTCGCTCTTTCCTTGTGATGCGATGATGTCTGGGTGATACTCTCGGATTAGTTTTTTGTAAGCCTTTTTGATAACTTTCATGTCATCATCTTTGCTTACACCTAAAAGTTTGTAAGCATCATCTATGTTTGCCTTTGGTTGGATGTTTTGCATCATCTTCTCAAATTGATCAAAGATTGCATGGTAAGCATTTGGATCAAACTCTAGAGCTTGTGCTATAGTCTGTAAAACATCCTCTTCACTCTTTGAGACTTCACCATCCACAAATGCCAACTGGATTAAGAAGCCCATGAACTGCTGCTGTTGTGCCTTGTTGCGCTTAAGAGCTCTTCCTAATTTTTGCGCTATCTCCTCCGTATCATCACTTCTGTTTTTCTCTTCACTGAAAATATCTTTGAGTATCTGTTTTGTTTTTTCTGGTTCTGGAAAAACAGCACTTATATCGTCAAACATGATACCTATAAGCTGTGCTTCGAGTGCATCCACCTTTCCATCTGCCTTAGCCACTTTAGCCACAAGGGCGACAAAAAGACCAAGTTCACTTGAAGCAAGAGACTCATGTGACACTGAAAAGTTTTCAAAGGCCTTTTTTGAATAAGCGGTATATTTTCCATAACTTTTGAAGACAGTATAGAGTACATAAGCGACGATAGCCAAAATGATGAGGTTTAACATAATATAAATCCTTTTGTAATTGTGCAAAATTATATAAAATCAAAGACAATAAATAGGTACAATGGCGTTTATGAAAAGAATCAAAGAATTAAACAAGGGTGTTCAGTATATGCTGATAGCCTCATTCACTTTTGCCATCATGGGTGCTTTTGCAAAACTAGCTTCAC
>JAYEHI010000288.1:0-5464 GCA_034659455.1 Campylobacterota bacterium
AATGTCTGTCATGCTTTAAAGCCTAAACTGCTTGAAGAGTTAGAGAATAACTTTAGTGAGTTTAAAGTAGAGAGTGTAGATATCTCGATAGAAGAAGATATAGCACCTCACTTTGGTGTTTATGCTATCCCAACCGTTTTAATATACCTAGATGGCAAAGAGTTTGTAAGAAAGTCTCGTCATATGTCTGTAGCGGAAGTCGTAGCAGAGATAAAACGCCCTTATGAGATTATGACCTCTTAAAATCTTGGAGTGGTAACTTTGTTTCATACTCAGATTCTGCCATCTCTTTGAGAATCTAAAACTGTGAGTCTAGCTTGAGACTAGTTTTTCAGGATTGACTATTTATTAGACTCTTATTTATCTCCCATTGGTGTCTGAGTTGGCCCATATGTAGTTTTTGTAGTCTTTCTAGAAAGTATTCTCGTGGTACTTCTTTGGCCCCAAGACTTTTTAAGTGGTCCGTTGGGACTTGACAGTCTATAAAGTTATAACCCCACTCTTTCAAGTGCCTTATAAATACAGCATAAGCCGACTTTGATGCATCACTTACATCAGAAAACATAGATTCACCACAGAATACTTTACCGATTACTAATCCATATAAACCACCAACTAGTTTACCGTCTTGATAGCTTTCAATAGAGTGTGCGACTCCTAGCTCATGGAGTACACTATAAGCTCTTATAACATCATCAGTAATCCAAGTGCTGTCTTGATTGCTTCTAGTCACTGTAGAGCATCTATGCATCACTTCTGTAAAATTTTCATTAAATTTATATTCAAACTTTTTCATACTTTTTTTGAGGGAACGACTTAATTTAAAATCATCTAATTCCATAATAAGTCGAGGATCTGTAGACCACCAGAGTATAGGCTGACCTTTAGAATACCATGGAAATATACCAGTTTGATATGCTTTTATAAGTCTATATGGGTTCAAGTCTCCTCCCCATGCCACAATACCGTCCTCATTGGCATCTCTAGGATCTGGAAATTCAAAGCTTTTTTTATTTATTTCAGGTATATACACTAAGCTTCTTTATATGTTAGTTGTAGTTCTTTATTGAAAGTTACTTTTACCATTCCGCCATTTTGTAGTTTTCCAAATAAAATTTCATCACTAAGTTTATTTGTTATATTGTCTTGTATATAGCGTTTCAGTGGTCTAGCACCCATCTCTTTAGAGTAGGCCTCATTTGCTATATGTGTTATCGCCTTGGAGTCTAGCTCTACATTGATTTTTTTCTTTTTTAGGTCAATGTTTAACTCATTCACGAATTTGCTAACAATACCTTTTACTGTTTCACTACTTAATTGCTTAAATTCAATGATTGAGTCTAATCTGTTTCTAAATTCTGGTGTGAAGAATGATTTTAATTCTTCATTTTGAGCTATTGATTCGTCTTTATTAAATCCCATTACACTTCTTGCAGTCGCTCCAATGTTTGATGTCATAATAAGTACTGTATTTTGAAAGTTTGCTTTGTACCCATTATTGTCAGTAAGCGTAGCGCTGTCCATTATTTGAAGTAGTATATTGACTAAATCTGGATGTGCTTTTTCTATTTCGTCAAGTAGTAATACAGTGTAGGGATGTTTTTTGACCGCTTCGGTTAAGAGACCACCTTGTTCATATCCTACATAGCCTGGAGGTGCTCCAACTAGGCGACTTATAGCATGTTTCTCCATATATTCACTCATGTCAAATCGTTCGAAGTGTATACCGAGAGTATTACTCAGCGAAAGAGCTAGTTCTGTTTTACCAACACCTGTTGGACCAGAAAATAGAAATGAAGCGATTGGTTTGTTTTGTGGAGTTAGACCAGCTTTAGATATCTTAATTGCTCTGCTAACGGCCTCTATCGCATGGTCTTGTCCTATTACTTGTTTTAATAAGTTAATTTCCAAATCTTTCAAAGCTTTTAACTCATTTTCAGTCGAATATGAACTTGATATGCCAAGTATAGAAGATATTGTTTTATTTATATCTGAAGCTGTAACTTTAGTTCTTATCGTTTTTCTTAAATGAAACGAGGCTGCAGTTTCATCTATAAGGTCAATTGCTTTATCTGGTAAGAATCTATCGGTAATATATCTATTTGATAAATCAATAGCACTTCTAAGAGCTTTATTTGTATACTTGACAGAGTGGTGGTTTTCATATTTTTTCTGTAAGCCTTTTAAGATTAAGTAGCTTGTCTCTTTTGATGGCTCGTCTATGTCCACCTTAGAAAATCTTCTACTAAGAGCCTTATCTTTTTCAAAACCATTTCTATATTCAGCGAAAGTTGTAGCACCCATACATTTAAGTTCTCCTGATGCAAGTGCCGGCTTTAGTTGGTTTGCAGCGTCCATCGTTCCACTTGTGCTACCAGCACCTATAAGTGTGTGTATTTCATCTATAAAGAGTATGGCATTTGGCTCTTTTTTAAGTTCATCCATGACGCCCTTTAATCGTTTTTCGAAGTCGCCTCGGTACTTTGTACCTGCGAGTAAAGCACCTAAATCCAATGCATAAAGTTTGGACTCTTTTATTATAGCTGGAACCTTACCAGCTGCAATGTTTAATGCTAAACCTTCGGCTATTGCTGTTTTACCAACACCTGGCTCTCCAACTAGGATAGGATTGTTTTTCTTTCTTCTGCATAATATTTGAACTACTCTTTTTATCTCTGAATTCCTACCAATTACGGGATCTATTTTTCCCTCTTTTACTTTTTCTAATAAATTGATTGAATACTTTTGGAGATTGGATTTTTTTTCACTATTCTCTTCTAGCTCTTCATTATGAGAAATTATTTCAAGAATGTCTAGTCTAGAGATCTGGTATTGACTAAGAAGCATGTAAGAAAAAGTATTTTCCTCTTCATAGAGTGCAGCAAGTAAGTCTCCAATGTCAGCGACTATTTGCTGTGCGGATTGGATATGCTTAATCATTTTGTCAATAAGTCTAGAGAGTGCAACACTTTCATATGGATTCTTTTCAACATTTTCTGGTAATGGATCGATATTTGTACTGATGTATGTTGCTAAGTCCTCTTTCATCTTATGTACGTTTCCACCACAGGAACTTATAATTGAGTTACCTTGTGGAGACTCGAGAAGTAAAAAAAATACATGTTCTATTGTAAGGTATTCGTGACGCATTTTTTTTGCATATGATATTGATTTTTGAAAAACATCATTTAGAGCTGGACTTATCATTTTATTCTTCCTCCATAGTGGCTTTTAAAGGGAAGCCACTTTCTTTTGCTTTTTTAATTACTTGCATTACTTTTGTTTCAGCTATTTCGTGACTGTAAATACCACATAGGCCTCTATCTTTTTTATGAATTTCTAACATTATTTTTTCTGCTTCATCAGAACTTTTATGAAAAACATGCATAAGTATGTCCACCACGAATTCCATCGAAGTGTAGTCATCATTAAGTAAAAATACTTTATATTTTTTTGGATACATTAGAGCTGTATCGCTCGCTAGTTCATATTCTATATTAGTTGCCATTGTTTCCTACTTTGCTGCATTTAAAAAATCTTGAATTATGTCATTTGGATTTTCAAGTCCGATTGATACTCGAATAAGACCATCGGTTATTCCAAGAAACTTTCGAGTTTTTTCGTCAAAATCACTATAAATAGTAGACGCCATGTGTAAGGCAAGTGTTCTACTATCACCAATATTTGCTGTGATTGTTGCTATTTTAGTTTTGTTTATAAATTGATATGCTTTTTCTTTTGAACCCATATCGATAGTAAGAAATGTCCCACATCCATTTTGAAACTCTTTTTTATATCTAGAGTGCTGTGGATGACTTGTTAGGCTTGGATGATTGACGTGAATGCCATTTTTATCAAGTTCTTTAACTACTATTTCTACACTTTGAACTATTCGTGAAAGTCTAAGAGGGAGAGTTTCTAGTCCTAGCATAGTTTGGTAGCTTGCATGCGCATTAGCACTCATTCCAAAGTCTCTTAGAGCTCGTTTTTTAGCATTTGGGATAAGAGCCATTTTTCCAGCCCCTTTGATAAACTTTGCCAAGAAAGAGTAGCGCGATGTTTTAAACTTGTCATCTCCATCTTTTATAGCTCTGAAAACTGCACACCCACCTAGTGCAGAGGCACTCCCGGAAATGACTTTTGTAGTAGAGTAAACTACTATGTCAGCACCAAGTTCTAGTGGCGAGACACTTAGTGGAGTGATTGTGTTGTCGACAATTAGTGCTACTCCTGCCTCATTCGCGATTTTAGCTATTTTTTGTATATCGGGAAGTCGCATATTTGGATTTCCGACACTCTCTAAAAAAATTACTTTTGTATTTTTCGTGATGGCATTTTGTATATTTTCAAACTCATCTACATCAAAAAAACTTGTTGAGATAGCAAAGCGATTGAGTGTTTCATTGAAAAATGAATAGGTCCCACCAAAAAGACCACCAATACTGATAATCTCATCACCACTTGAAAGTAAAGACATTGCAGCTAAAGCAGTCGCTCCCATACCAGAACTGGTTGCGACCGCTCCTATGCCACTATCCATTTCAGCTAGGATGGATTCTAGTCTTGCAGTAGTTGGATTTCCCATTCTTGAATATAATGGTTTTTTAACACTTCCGTTAAAGATTCCTTCCGCTGTTTGAGCATCCCCATACCCAAATGCCGCAGAGGAAATTATTGCAGGAGAAATAGCACCTTCTTTGCTACCAATAGATTGGACAAATTTAGTACAATGTTCTTCAAAATTATTCATATATATTAACCTTAATTTATTCTAGTAAAATAAATTATATCGAAGTAGAGATAATAGTAAGCCTATGTACTTTAATTATGATAGAATTGTAAAAGTAAAATAATCAAGGAAGTTTAAATGGAAAACCGAACAATTTTAGAAAAACTAAGTGAACGAGTGTCACAAATACTTAACGAGTTAAATTCTTTTAAAAGCGAGAATGAAATGATGAGAAACGAGTTAATAACTCTTAAAGCAGAACGAGAAATAAAAGATCAAGAAATAGATAAATTAGTAGAACAAAATGCAATGAAAGATTTGGAAATTGAAGAAATTGTAAATAAGATAGAAAGTATTTTAGGCTAGTTGCTAATGAGCAAAAAAATAGGACTCTATATAGCTGGTCGTAGGTTTGATGTAGATGTAGAGGAAGACTTTGCAAAATTTTTAGAACGTCAAATGGCTAGTGATTTTAATATAGAAGGGAACAATGAGCTTAAAACAGTAATGCAAGCCTATGTTCGAAAAAACTATGAATTATATCTACAGATGAAAGAAATCGAACAAATAATGAATAAAATAGATAAATAGATTTATTTTTATAATACTATAAGTTTATACTGATATAATTTCACCCTCTTAAAAAAGAGATGGTGTGCGCTCGTAGCTCAGCTGGATAGAGCACTGGTTTGCGGTACCAGCGGTCACATGTTCGAATCATGTCGGGCGCACCAT
>JAYEHI010000289.1:0-5411 GCA_034659455.1 Campylobacterota bacterium
ATTATAGCATAAATTATTATAATATATAATAACAATAGGTGATACTAATGAATAAAACGATAAGAAATTCCATCTTGTTTACTTCTGTTTTAACTACACTCTCTGCACAAGACCCCTTAGATGACTTTGAGTCTATCTTAAACAATGCAAGTGATATCGCAACAAAAAAATCCATTAATGTTGACTACCTACCTTCTGTTGTAACTGTCATCGATTCCCAAACTTATATAGATGCTGGAGTCCAAAACGTTGGAGAGGCTCTTGGTATGTTACCTGGTGTTCAGATGCAGATGGCACCTCTTGGTAATTCCATCACTACGATAAGAGGTTTTAAAAACCCCAACTCCCTTATATCTGATAAAGTAAAGATACTTGTTGATGGAGTAGCTATTAACAACGAAGCAGCAGGGACAAGTGGTTTTTATATGGACTTTCCTATGGACTTGGTAGAACGCATAGAAGTACTTCGTGGACCAGCTTCTACTGTATATGGTGCTGGTGCTATTTATGGAGCGGTAAACATCATTACCAAAGCTGGAAACAGTTCTAAAATAGATAGTGTATACTTAGGAATTGGTAGCTATAACACCATGACATCAGGAGGAAACACCCATGTTTCACTAGGTGATTTTGAACTCTACACAGATGCTTACTACGCTCGAAATGAGAAGTCATTATCTGATGAGAAGGGAGTAGCTATCAATAATACTAGCTTGGAAGAGACTGATGAGAGTAAAAAAGATCTCTCTGTAGGTATCAAACTCATTAATGGCGGTTTTGAATTTCTAACTCGTTACAAGAGTAGCCACTATGGTAACTTTTACTTTCCTCAACAAGATATAGGCGAGAGTAAAGATAAAGGACACAAAGACAACTACTTTTTTTCCAAACTTGCATATACCACAGATATAAATGGTTTTAACCTTGAAACAAAACTTACATACTCTCACAGGGAGTCAGATGTCACAGCATATCTAGACACGACAACTAATGATTTTCTTCCAGATGGCTTTTATATCTATGATCATCAAGTAGAACAAAACTTTGAAGCCCAAGCTATTGTAAATCTACCTACAATCTACTCAAACGATATTACTATTGGAACTGGTATCCGTCAAGCAGAAGTAACAACCAATGACTTTTACAGTAGTCTTGAAACTGCTATAGATGGTAATACAGCCATTAGAGATAATCCTGGTGACTTTAACAGTACTAATGAACCTGCGTTTTGGCAAGACCCAACAAGCAGTGACATTTTTGCGAAAACAGATAGAACCATTAGTTACGTTAATGTTCAAGACTTAATCTCTCTAAGTGCAAAAACCGACCTTATTCTTGGAGCTAGATTAGATCACTATTCAGATTTGGGAGCTCACTTTAGCTCTCAAGCTGGCGTAGTTTATAGAGCGAATGACGAAGTAGTTTTAAAACTACTCTACGGTTCTGCTTATAGAGCACCTACTCTTACTGAGAGATATGCTAAAGGGCATATCTATTATCGCGCAGGAGATGAAAATATCGATGAAGAGACGGCAAATACCTATGAAGTCGCTCTTATCTACAAACCAAACTTTCAAAACCGACTAGCCTTAAATGTTTACTACTCTACCCTCTCAGATGTTATAGACCTAGAAGAGAACCCTCAAACAGCTGTTGGTTATCAGAATATGAAAGATCGTACAAGTCGTGGAGTTGAACTTGAGTACTTTTTTAAGACCCAAGACAGACACAATCTTTACCTAAACGCCACCTATACCGAGGCAGACTATACCGTTGCAGCGGACAACAATATTGAAGAGATAGATCAAAGTATGCCAGCTATCTCAAAGTATATGTTAAAGGCTATGTACGTCTACCATGCAAGTGATAAACTCTCCTTTGGAACAGCTTGGCAGCACTACTCACAGACAACAAAAACAGAGCTCACTTGGGTTGTAAACGCAGCTAAAGACATTCCCGTAGAGGATTACAATCTAGTTGACGAGACTATTACTTATCATATTTCAAGCAACTCGCAGCTACGATTTAGCATTAAAAACCTTTTCGACCAAGAAGTAAGAGTGCCAAGTTACTACGATAGAGTAGAAGGTGGATATCTTCGCGAAGGTAGAAACTTCGCTCTGAACTACAAGTACTCTTTTTAGTAGTTAAAGTTTTTTAGCCCATCTCGCAAAAAACCGTGCAGGAGAGAGTCTAGGACTTATCTCTTTGGCACTCAGTATATGCTCGCTTAGTAGCTTTGCTAAGTATGGTGCAAGTACGAAGCCATACCCTCCGCTTCCATTTATCATAGTGAGATTTGGATAGTAGTCATACTCGCTAAAGTCAGCTTTTTTTACATGAAAGTTTATACTTTTGTTTGCAAGTGTCTCGCTAGAGAGTACTAAAGGGCCTATAAGAGGCATATAATCAAATGAGCCTGAACGCAGCCCCATATAGTCTTTAAGCACCTCAACATTTTCAAGTTTCATACTCCTAGAAGCTTTTTCTAACAGCTCTTCTCTTCCCGCTTCTATATCATAAGGTTCTGTAGAAGTCTCGGGGTGATAGTGAACATTATGAGTAGCACCTATGGCTAACTGACCATCTTTACTAGGCGATATACTTACAAACTGATGCAAGGAGTGAGGATTTGGGGTTGTAGTCTTTACATCTATGCGGTGCCCCCAAACGCCACGGAGTTTTATATAGGGCTCTTTAACTACACTCTCATAAGCACCCGTAGCCAAAACTATCTCTTTAGCCATATAGGTCTCATTTATCATCCAAACACCATCTATGTACTCTAATGAGTCTACTTTTTGTTTGATAAACTTTGCAGATTTTGCCATAGCCTCACACATACTCTTGGCGTTTACTATCCCAGCGTTTATAGAGACGCTCTCTTGCCCTTTTGCACTTAGGGGTAAGAGTTCCAAGTCAGTTTTCTCTTTATATACCTTCAGTACCTCAGCATCACTCTCATCTTTAGCTATATGAAGAAGCTGTGCTTTTGTAAAAAGTGAGGGAAAGTTCTTCTCATAAAACGCCATCGAGTAGTGAAACGCTGTGTGCAGTATATCTTTTAACTCCCCACTTTTTGAAAACTTTGGACTTATAAAAGCACCTGCCGCCCCACTTCCTCCATGTGCGACCCCCGATTCATCAAAGAGTATGACTCTTTGCTTGGCATTTGTAAGCTTATGAGTGATACTACAACCATTTATACCCGCCCCGATGACAGCTATATCGTACAACTATATCTCACTCATAGAGCTTCTAATGCTATAGCGTTTTAATATACTCTCTTCTATCTCTTTTGCTTTTTTTCTATCTATGGCGACTTTAATACCCTGCTCATTTTCCAAAAGAGTGTAAGACTCTTTACTACTAAAGACTCTTTTTTTAAACTCTGAAAAGTTTTTAAACGTTTTGCCATCTATCTTATCTATCATCCATAAAGAGAAACTATGATCTCCACGATTAGACTTGTCTGCTAGAACCTTTAAGAGAACTACAACTTCTTCTTTATCTTCAGTCGCCCACTTCGAAGCGACTTGGTTCAGAGTCCGAGAACGGCTAGTCGCTAGTAAGTTACGACTCAGTGGAGTAAAAACATAACCTCCATATATAAAATAGCGAGGCATAACATCATGCTCTAATGTATCTACTAGTAAATCATTGTCCGCAACATTTCTCAAGGGTATCTCAACACTCATAAGTTTAGCGTCACGGAGGATTTTAAAAACTATGCTCTCACCTATCTGCTTCTGGTCTACATAGTAAGTAAAAGACGTAAATTCCTCTTTGATAAACTCAACTGTTCCATCATTTTGTATAGTGTGTCCATCTATCTCTAAAAGGATGTCATTGCCTTTGAGTATTCCAGCTACTGATGATTTCTCAGATATATCCATAACCATGACGCCCGTTAAGTCTTTGTTCATACCATACACTTCTCTTAGCGTCTCGTTTTCCATCTTTTGAGTGCCAAATCCTAGATTTGCAAAGCCATCATACCGACCATCCTCTATATCTTCTAAAAAGTGCTTGATAACCTCAGAGGGAACAAGGTAACCTATGTTTTGACTCTTAGATATCTGCTGCATGACAACACCGATTATTTTTCCATTGCTTATGGCTGGTCCACCACTATTTCCAGGGTTTACCGCAGCATCTATCTGTATGGCTAAGAGTATCTCGCGCGAGTGTGCATAACGGTTATGCTCTATTCGAGAGACTATACCTGTACTTACACTCATAGAGTTACCACCCATAGGGAATCCATAAACACTTATCTCCTGTTGTACAGAGGGTAAACCATCAAGTTCTAAACTCTTTGTTCCTTTAAAAAAACTCTCATCATTCACTCTTAAAAGTGCTAAGTCTGCCTGATGAGAGATAAACTCCACCTCTGCCTCATAGCGTTTGTTCTGACCATGGCGTTTGACTTCGATAAAGGTCTCGTTTGCAACTACATGAGCATTAGTGAGGATTCTATTTCCCATGATAATACTTCCAGAACCATGCGAGCGTTTGATACTCGAGTTCCACGGTATAGAGTAGTTTGGAATTTTGGATATGGTGTATATTTTTACTATGGAGTCTTTTACATTTGCATTTAGACTTAAAACAAGCACAGTAAATAAAATAAAGGCTATTTTCATTTGAGGATATATCTCCGTATTTTTCTACCATAGTACTACAAAAAAAGTAAATTTAGCGTAAAAACTCCTCTATCTCCTCTCGTATCTCTTCTATGGCAAAGCTCGCCTTCTCGTAGATGATTTTACTAAAACTGTTTTCATCTATGGCGTAACTCGGCTCTAAGTTGTTTAAGATAGAACGGCTTGCAAACGAAGCCATAGCGTTTACTCCGACAACATTTCCACTTGTTCCTATCACTATAAAGAGTTCACAATCTTGTATCTCGGCATTTAGATTCTCATACATGGGAGCCGCCTCACCAAAGAAGACTATATTAGGTCGTAAGTTTGTTGAGCATTTAGGACAAACACCACCATTGAAACTCCCTAACCTTGCATACCCTATGTTATAAACGCCATCGCAAGTGTTATCTTGACATCTCACCTCTTGCATAAAGCCGTGCAGGTGCAATACATCTTCCTGAGCCACTCCTGCTTTTTCAAAAAGGTTATCTACATTTTGAGTGATGATTGCTATATCGCCTGGATAAAGCTCTTTTAACTCCGCTATAACTTTATGAGCATAGTTTGGCTCTTTATCTTCAAGTTCTGCTCTACGTTTATCATAAAACTCTATAGTGAGAGCTTCATTCTTCTCTAATGAGTCGTAGTTGCAAACAACTTCAACATCATACTCTTCCCATAAACCACCACTATCACGAAAAGTACTTATGCCCGACTCCGCACTTATTCCCGCTCCTGAAAATATCACTACTTTTGCCATCT
>JAYEHI010000290.1:0-1957 GCA_034659455.1 Campylobacterota bacterium
GCTTGCTGTGTATATATCTCAAAATTTGCATTAGTTAATTTTTTAGAAATGAAAAAACCGACTACACCACTAACTATGGCCGTTCCGCCACCTAGTAGTATTTCGTTTAACATTTTTCTTTCCTATAGTTTTTCTCGGTGTTACTAATAAATCACATGCGATGTCGTACTCATCGCAAATAAACTCTTCTGTATAACAAAATTCTAGTTGTGTAAAAATCGTATATGGTCTCTTTTGCAGTTTTTCAAAGAAACGATCATACATCCCTTTTCCAAAACCAACTCTTTGTAAATTTCCATCTACTCCAACTGTCGGAACAATTGCAATATCAATTTTTTTAATATCTAAATGTGTATTTCCAGCCTCAAAAATTCCAAATTTCTTCTTATGAAGAGGCAATCTAAATGGTACCATCTTAAAACTTTCCCCTACCATAAATGGAATGTAAACATCACATTTTTGTCTCAAAATGTTAATAACCTTTCTAATATCAACCTCCATAGAGAGTGGATAATAGAGAAGTATTTTCATTCTTTTATTTGGATTTATTTGTTCTAATAACTGTTTATTAATTAACGATGTTCTATAAAGTCTATTATACTTATGAGAGTTTTTGAGTCTCTTAAGTGAATTTTTTCTAAAACTGTTTTTTGTTAGAGTCATATTTAATCTTTAATTGCTATAATTTCACTCAATTATACAAAAAACAAAAGGTATTTAAACTTATGTCAAAAATATTATTACTCTCAAGTCTTATGGCGTTTAGCCTACTTTTCACCGCATGTTCTGAAGATAAAACTCAAGCAGAAGATGCTAACTCTATGCTCTCAACAAATGAATTCGTACTCACATCATTAGCAAACACTCAACACACAGTTACAAAAGGCACTGATGGTTTTAGTGTAAAAGGGAGTGAAAAAAAAGTTATCTTACTCGATATCTTTGCTACTTGGTGTCCCCCATGTCAAGCTGAGGCATCTCATCTAAGTGCTCTGCAAAAGAAGTACAAAGATTCTCTTTTGATACTTGGAATAAGTATAGAAGAAGGCATTAAAAACGAAAAACTTCAAGACTTTAGAAATCAATACGATGCAAACTATACACTTGTGAACTCAAGTGAAAATAGACGTTTAGTAAATGCTGTAGCTTCTAAACTAAAGGTAGGAAGAAACTTTGGTATCCCTCTTATGGCGATGTACAAAGACGGGAAGTTAGTGAACTTTTATCAAGGAGCTGTTGAAGAAGAGTTCATAGAAAGCGACATCAAAAAAGCTCTTGGAAAGTAGATGTTTGGTTTCATCAAAAAAAGTCTTAACAAAACTGTTGAGGCTATCAAAACCGTCGCACCAAAGAAGAAAGTAACCTTCACAAAAGATGAACTCGAAGATATTTTACTCGAAGCAGATGTTGAGTATGATTTAGTTGAACTTATCATCGGTGAACTTTATCAAACAAATATTACTCGTGAGATGCTCCGCTCTAAACTTATGGCAACACTCTATCATACTACCTATAAAGAGCCAGAGTTTACAGCTCCTTTTGTAGAACTTATCGTTGGTGTAAATGGGGCTGGTAAAACAACAACTATCTCTAAACTAGCACAACGCTACAAATCACAAGGAAAAAAAGTGATACTCGGTGCTGGAGATACATTTCGTGCTGCCGCTATAGAGCAGCTAACACTTTGGTCACAAAGACTTGATATCCCTATCGTCTCTTCAAAACAGGGACATGATAGTTCAGCGGTGGCTTATGACACTATAGACTCTGCAAAAAGCAAAGGGTATGATCAGGTTATCATCGATACTGCTGGAAGACTTCATACGCAAACGAACCTAGCAAATGAACTTATCAAGATAAACCGTATTTGTAACAAAGCACATGAGGGTTCTCCACATAGAACTGTTTTAGTGATAGACGGCACACAGGGTAACTCAGCTATCGCACAAGCAAAAGC
>JAYEHI010000290.1:2057-5381 GCA_034659455.1 Campylobacterota bacterium
CTCTATGTCACAGGAGAAGAATCAGCAGGACAGATAAAACTTCGTGCAAATCGCCTCAACTCAAATGAAGAAAACCTTTATCTCCTTAGTGAAATACGGCTAGAACAGATTTTAGTGGAGCTAGAACATAGAAACTATGACTTTTTAATTATCGACTCCATTCAAACCATCTATGCAGAATCCATTACTTCAGCACCAGGAAGTGTTACACAAGTTAGACAGATTACCTTTGAGCTAATGCGTATCGCTAAAGAGAGAGACATTGCTATATTTATCATTGGACACATTACAAAAGAGGGTTCCATTGCTGGACCTCGGGTTTTAGAGCATATGGTTGACACAGTTCTGTATTTTGAAGGTGATTCTTCTCAAGAGTTAAGAATACTTCGTGGTTTTAAAAACCGTTTTGGACCTACAAGCGAGATAGGTGTGTTTGAGATGAGAGCCGAAGGACTTGTTTCTGCCACTGACATCGCTTCGCGTTTTTTCAACCGAAACTCTCAACAGAGTGGTTCGGCTCTGACTGTAGTAATGGAGGGAAGTCGCCCCATCATTCTTGAAGTCCAAGCTCTCGTATCAGAGTCACATACTGCTAACTCTAAACGCCAAGCTACAGGTTTTGACAACAACCGATTAAATATGCTTCTAGCACTCCTTGAGAGAAAGTTAGAGATTCCTCTCTCTGGATATGATGTTTTTATCAATATCACTGGTGGCATAAAGATAACAGAGACAGCAGCTGACTTAGCGATACTCGCGGCAATCATCAGTAGTTTTCGTGATCGGGCTATATCAAAAGAGACTATATTTATCGGTGAGGTGTCACTTGTTGGTGATGTTAGAGAGGTATATGCACTTGATGTGAGACTCAAAGAGGCTAAGATGCAAAACATCACAAAAGCACTTGTCGCAAAAAAACCACTTGAAAAGTCTTCCATTAAAACATTTATTGTTGATGAAGTAACAAAACTTTTAGAGTGGTATTAAAAACAAATATTTGCTATACTTACAAAAATAATCACTTCAAGGAAAAATGATGGCTGAAGAAGAAACAACAGAAGAGTCTGCACCCCAAGAGAAAAAATCTAGCAATATGCTACTAATTATTATCATAGTAGTGCTCTTTTTGATTATTATTATTGGTGGTGTTGTGGCATTTTTACTGATGGGTGATGATGAAGAACCTATGCAAAGTGAACCTCAAGTTAAAGAGAAAAGTGTTAAAAAGAGAACTTCCTCATCTAGCTCAAATGCACAGTTTGATGATTCAAGACATCTTGATGAAATAGGTATCTTATACCCTCTAGACACTTTTACAGTAAACCTAAAAAGCGATGCTGGAAGAAGATATCTCAAAGTAACTATGAGTTTAGAACTTGAGGGTGAAGAGTTAAGTCTTGAACTTGATGCGAAGTCGCCAGTTCTTAGAGATAGAATCATTCGAATTTTAACTTCTAAAACACTTGAAGAGATATCTTCTAAAAAAGGGAAACAGAAAGTTTCTCAACAGATAATGGATACTCTCAATATGATGATATCAGATGGTACTATCCAAGGAATTTATTTTACTGAGTTTGTGATTCAATAGACTAGTTTAATCAAACTTCAAAAGAACATCTTAGTCTTACTAAAGCTACTTTTTCGCTTTAGTATCAACTTCTGTTCAATAAACATTTCAAAGCCTTTGATTAAATTGATATCTGCTTATGCTATAATTATTGAATTAATAAAGGAGCTAGCTATGATTACACTCAAAATAGAAAATGAAAAAGTAGAAAATATATTTTTAAATGAATTTCACAGCAATAGAGAAAAGTTTTTTGAATTTATTCAAAACAGTTATGATAGCATGAAAACTGTTTCTCATAATACCAACCTTATTAAACTACAAGAAGCTTCTATGTCTAAAACTTGGAACAATGATGATGACAAGGCTTGGGATGAGTTATAAAACTGGAGATATTCTACTTGTAAAATTTCCGTTTACTAACTTAAAAAAATCAAAAAAACGACCTGTACTAGTAGTTAAGTCTAAAAACGATTTAAATGATATAGTCTGTTTTCAAATAACTTCAAACTCTGAACAATCAAACCTTTTAAAAATAGAGAACAGTGATTTGAGCAACAGTACCTTATCTTTAAAGTCATATATTAAATATGACAAATGTTTTACTATAAATACAGAAATAGTAGATAAATCTATTGCTAAAGTAAATAGTGATTTACTTAATAAATTAAAAATACTATTTTGTAAAGAATTGTTTTAAAATTTGTGTGTAATTAATGATAGGTATTGACCTCATAAAAACCTCTCGAATGGAACACTTAATGGAGCGTTTTGGGGAGAGAGCACTTCTTCGATTTCTCTCAACTGATGAACTGAAACTTGTTAAATCTTATAAAACTGCTGCAGGATTTTGGGCTATAAAAGAGGCTTGTGCAAAAGCTCTTGGAACAGGTATTGGGGCTGAGTGCTCATTTCATGATATGAAGATTTACAAAACAGCTTTGGGTGCTCCAAAACTAGCACTATCGAAAAAAGTTGTGGCTAACTTTCAGATTGAAGAGATCGCAATCTCTATCACTCATGATGGAGAATATGCTCTTGGAGTTGTGGCGATTAAAAGCCTAGCCTCCACCAACAAAGTCAAGCAGTTCTAACTTATCACCGTCAACTAAAATATGTTTATCCCAGTTATCTTGTTTAACTATATTCATATTTACCGCAGCAGCCATCACTTTACCATCAAGTTCTAATGCTTTTAGTAACTCACTCACTGTTGTTTTCTCTTTGAACTCTTTATCTTGTCCATTTACGATTATTTTCAAAACTTCTCTCTTATTTTATTTTTATGATTATAGCTTAAAGTTTAGAGATATACTCTGCTAAAGCTTGGATATCATCAGCTGAAAGTGATGAAACTTGTGGCTTCATCACACCCTTCATAGGACCACCATAACTCCCATCTTTGTATCCCTTTAAAGCTGTTTTAGTTTTAGCAATACTCCAGCCTTTAATAACTTGAGACTTATTAAGTGCTTTTTTCTCTGCACTTTGTCCATGACAAGAGCTACATTTTGCAAATAGTGTGGCACCCAACTCTGGTTCTACAACAGCTTTAGAACTCTCTTGTATATCTTGTTTCACTTCTTCAACTATTGCATTTGTCGCTTTTTCTACACTTTTAACAACACTCTTTGACTCTTCTTTTACAACTTCTGCTACATTTTCAACACTCTTTGAAATCTCTTCTTTTGCAGTTGATGCTGACTCGTTACTACACCCTAGAAGCAATAATGCTAAGGCGACAGATAAGATTATTT